>CAJIYY010000025.1 GCA_905181755.1 Candidatus Dadabacteria bacterium UBA1144 | reverse complement strand
GGCCTTTTAGCTGCAGTCTTTTTCTTAGCTACAACTTTTTTCTTAGCTACAACTTTTTTCTTAGCTACAACTTTTTTCTTAGCTGCTCGCTTCTTCTTTTTTACCGCCATAAATTTGTACCTCCACTTTAAGATAAATTGAAGACTTAATATTTTTTACACACAAAAGAAAAAATATTAAAAATTCAATATTTATTTTTACTGTAGGATGTTTAAAAAAAATTGTCAAGGGGTTTTTATTAAAAAACTTACGATAAAAAACAATTTGTAATAAAAAAATAATTTAATTGTTTCAATAAAATTAGAGAACTTTTATTCTTGATTTTCTGGTTCTAGAAGTTCTGATTTAACAAACCAATCGTTAACTATATTATGGAATGCTTCCAACAAGACTTCACTCTCCATTGGTTCGCACACCTCATCTGTAAATGCTTTAATTAACATTAGCATTGCCTTATCTTTATTGATACCTCTAGCCTGCAAGTAATGAAGCGCTTCTTTGTCAATTTGGCCTATGGTCGCACCATGAGAACACTTAACATCATCAGCATATATTTCTAGCTGAGGCTTTGTATCGACTTGCGCCTTATCAGAAAGAAGCAAATTTCTATTTGTCTGATAAGCATTAGTTTTCTGTGCTTCCTTGTGAACTAATATTCTCCCATGAAAAACACCTCTGGATTCATCATTTAGCAGTCCTTTGTAAAGCTGAGTGCTCTCACAATGAGGCTTTAAATGCTCAACAAACATATAGTTATCCATCAATTGATCTTCAGATGAAAGGTAAAGACCTAGGATGTTCGAGAAGCAGCCTTCTCCATTCAAAATAGGATGAACATTGTTTCTTATTAATTGGCCACCACTTAGTATAGAGTTTGTGGTGAAATGCGAGTCTCTGCCTTGAACTATCTTTAAGTTAGAAAAGATAAATGAATTTTTATTCCCATCTTCCACAAGAAGATGCTCTACTCTTGCATTCTGATCAACATAGACGATTGACGTCTTGTTTAAAAAAAATTCATTTACAGATTCTGAAACCGAATATTCTATTATTTCTGCAGATGAAGACTCTTCAAAATAAAAGATATTTCTAGTATTAACGAACTTGCTATCTACATCAGAGTCGAAGCTATTGATAATTACAATAGGTTTATCGAGCCTATTTGACCCTTCTAACTTCAAAAAAAATCCATCGTCAATAAAAGCACAACTTAATTCATAAAAAAAATCTTTATTCTTAGATGAAACCTCATTGAGGAGAATCTCTTTCACTTTAAGATCTTCAAAAGAATCATTCAAACGAGTCAAAGAAAAAGGATAATCAGAGTCAGAAACGAGTTGTCCATTATGCATATATACAAAATATCCATCAATACTTTTAATATGCTCTGGTAATTTCGGTTTATTGTAAGTTTCAGCTTTTCCATCAAAAAATGAAAAGTCTTTTTTAATAAATTCCTTCAAGCTAGTAAAGCGCCAATCTTCATTTGAAAGGTCAGGAACACCCAGACTCTCTGCTGCATTTATTGCATCCAATCTATAATTCCCCAGCCATTCCAAGGGATACTCTGCTAAGCCCTTCTCTTTAAAATTCTTTATTAATTTATTCTGCAAATTATCCATAATTAATCTTCTAGCCAAGAGTAACCCTTCGATTCCAGCTCTAAAGCTAGACTCTTGTCTCCTGATTTAACAATTTTCCCTTTAACTAGAACATGAACAAAGTCAGGTACTATGTAATCCAAAAGTCTTTGATAGTGGGTAATCACTAAGAAAGCTGTCTCTTCGTTCCTTAATGAGTTTACTCCATTTGCAACAATCTGAAGTGCATCAATATCTAAGCCAGAATCAGTTTCATCTAGAATTGAAAGAAGAGGTTCAAGAATTGCCATTTGCAATATCTCATTCCTTTTCTTCTCACCACCAGAGAAGCCTTCATTAAGAGATCTCTTTAAAAGAGTCTCATCCATCTTAAGCATCTTAATCTTCTGTTTTGCTAGCTTTCCAAATTCAACAGGCTTAAGGACAGGGTTCCCACGTGCCTTATTAATAGAATTCAAAGCCTCTCTTAGAAAGTAAGCATTAGAGACCCCAGGAATCTCGATTGGGTATTGAAATGCTAAGAAGATTCCTTGCTGTGCCCTTTCGTCAGGCGCTAAATCCAGTATACTTTCTCCCTTATAGATTATGTCTCCATCCGTAATGTCATAATCTTCCTTACCTGCCAATATAGCTGCCAGGGTACTCTTTCCTGAGCCATTAGGTCCCATAATCGAATGAACTTCGCCTTTATTTATTTTTAGATTTAATCCATTTAGGATTTTTTGCCCTTGAACTTCCGCGTGAAGATTAACAATCTCTATCATAAAAACTCCTTACTAAATATTAAAAAACCTTAAAAATTTTAGCCAACACTTCCTTCTAAGCTAACACTTAGAAGTCTCTCTGCTTCTACTGCAAACTCAAAAGGTAATTCTTTAAAAACCTCTTTGCAAAAACCATTAACAATTAAGGATAGTGCGTCTTCTTCCGACATTCCTCTTTGCTGACAATAGAAAATTTGGTCCTCTCCTATCTTTGAAGTTGTTGCTTCATGTTCTAATTGAGCACTAGAATTCTTGACCTCAATATACGGAAAAGTATGAGCACCACAGTTCTCACCAATTAGTATAGAATCACAGACTGTATAATTCCTGGCATTCTGGGCATTTTTTGATATTTCAACCAAACCCCTATAAATATTTTGACCAAAACCTGCAGAAATACCCTTAGAAACAATTGTACTTCTAGTATTCTTTCCAAGATGAATCATCTTAGTTCCGGTGTCAGCTTGTTGCCTGTTGTTTGTTAACGCAACCGAATAGAACTCTCCGACAGAATTATCTCCCGTTAGAATACAACTCGGATATTTCCATGTAATTGCTGATCCAGTTTCAACCTGCGTCCATGATATTCTAGAATTCTTACCGACGCAATTTCCCCTTTTGGTAACAAAATTATAGATTCCACCTTTGCCATCCTTGTCTCCAGGATACCAATTCTGAATTGTTGAATATTTAATTGTTGCGTCATCAAATGCAATAAGTTCTACACAAGCTGCATGAAGTTGACTGGTGCTTCTTTTAGGTGCAGTACATCCTTCAAGATAACTAACACTACTTCCTTCCTCTGCTATAATAAGTGTTCGCTCAAATTGACCTGTATCCTCAGCGTTGATACGAAAGTATGTTGACAACTCCATGGGACACTTAACCCCTTTGGGGATATAAACGAAAGACCCATCAGTAAAAGCTGCAGCATTTAGTGCAGCAAAATAATTGTCTCCAGAAGGAATCACACGTCCTAAATATTTTTTAACTAATTCTTCATGCTCTATTACTGCTTCGGAAAAAGAACAAAAAATTATCCCAACCTCGGCAAGCTTATCTTTAAAGGTTGTAACAAGAGAAACACTATCGAAAACTACGTCAATAGCTATTCCTTCTAATTGCTTCTGTTCTTCTAATGGAATTCCAAGCTTATTATAAGTATCTATTATCTCTGGATCAATTTCATCAAGTGATTTTGGCATTTCTTTTGGTGCAGCAAAATAACTTATTCCATTGTAGTCAATCGGCTCAATATTAAGCTTAGCCCAGGAAGGCTCTTCCATTGTTAGCCATTTTCTATAGGCCTTTAATCTGAAATCAAGAAGCCATTCTGGCTCATTTTTTTTATTAGATATAAAACGTACTACGTCTTCATTGATACCCTTTGGAATTATTTCTTGTTCAACATCAGTAACAAAACCATACTTGTAATCATTCTTCTCAAGCATTTCTTTAGTAGCTTGATCATTATCAATTTTTAACTCTTCAACCATAATTTTACAGAAACTCCCTCAACTATTTTGTCTTATGTGTAATTCTATTATCAGCTATATCTTTTACTGATATATCATTTAGAAAAGTAAGTGTATGCAGCTGTAGGTGGTCCCAAACAGATCTTTGCGTGCAGGAATCAAACAATTCACATACAACATTCTTCTCCATGCAGTCTATCAATTGCATATCGCCTTCAATTGCCTCGTATATATCCTTTAATGAGATGTCTTCCGTAGGCTTTCTTAGTGAATACCCACCCTCAGGTCCAGGAGAAGAACTCAAGAGGCCTTTCTGAACCAGCTTTCTCATTATCTTTGCAAGATAGTTTTGAGGAATATGCTGCTTTTGCGATATGTCTCTGATGGTAAAAACACTTGCTTTTTCTTTAGCAATGTAAGTAAGAGACCGAACTGCATAGTCCAAAGATTTACTTACTTGCAAAACTTACTCTTTATACTCATAGGCTTAATATAACCTAAAAAAAGAACTATTTCACTGAAAAACTATTATTGACTTACATTTGCATTACAGTAATATAATAGCTTACTTTCGATTAACAAAGGATAACTATGAACGATAAAAAATGGCTTTTATTAGACGCTAAAGACAAAATTGTGGGTAGGTTAGCCACAAAGGTTGCCAACATACTAATAGGAAAGAGTAAAACTACATATACACCCGGTTGTGATAATGGTGACTTTGTAATCGTAGTTAACACTAATGACGTCAAATTCTCGGGAAATAAATTAGAGCATAAATTTTATTATAGAAACACCGGCTATCCTGGTGGACTAAGAAGCACAAAGGCTGGAGATCTTATGGAAAAAGACTCGACTGAAGTTCTTAGAAAAGCAGTAAAAGGTATGCTTCCAAAGAATAAATGGCAGAGTATTTTTATGAAAAGATTAAAAGTCTATAAAGATTCCATCCATCCTCATGATGGACAAAATCCTAAGGCTATAGAGGTATAAATTGGACAAATATTACGCTACTGGAAGAAGAAAAAATTCTATTGCAAAAGTTTGGCTTACAAAAGGTGATGGAGAAATTAAAATTAACAAAAGAGATATAAAGGAGTATTTCCCGAGAGATTTTTGGGTTAAAAATGCTCTAGAAGCATTAGACGTAACTGAAACTACAAATGATTTTAATTTTAATATTTCTGTTTTAGGTGGCGGACTAACCGGCCAATCAGGCGCTGTAAGACTAGGTATCTCTAAAGCAATCTTGCTATATAATGAATCTTTTCGATCTAAGCTAAAGCCCAAAGGTCTATTAACCAGAGACTCGAGGATGGTTGAAAGCAAGAAATATGGAAAAAGAAAGGCTAGAAGAGGTCAGCAGTTTTCCAAAAGATAGAAGTCTCGAAAACATGAAAAAAAAATTCAAAATTTCAAAGCCTAAAGGTAAATTGGGTGTTTTAATACCTGGAATTGGTGGCGCTGTAAGTACAACTTTTATTGCAGGAATTGAAGCATATAAGAAAAAATCAGGAAAACTCTTTGGTTCGCTCTCTCAGATGGGAACTATCCGTATAGGAAAAAGAACTGAAAAGAAGACTCCCTTAATTAAAGATTTAATAGATCTAGCAAAAGTTGAAGATTTAGAGTTTTATGGTTGGGATGTCTATCCCGAAGATTGCTATAATGCCACTATCAAAGCTGGTGTTTTAGATAAAAACCTTGTTGACAGCCTCAAAGATGAGTTAGAACAAATAAAGCCTAATAAAGCTGTTTTTAATAAAAAATTTGCCGATAACCTAAACGGAAAGAATATTAAGAAAGAAAAGAATTATTACAAGCTAGCCCAAGATCTAATTAAAGAAATTAAGGCTTTTAAGAAAAACAAGAATATTGATAGACTAGTAATGATATGGTGCGGAAGCACTGAAATATTCTTCAAAAAAAGCAAAATACACGATACAGTAACCAGCTTTGAGAATGCAATGAAAAAAAATCATAAAGACATATCTCCTAGTATGATTTACGCTTATGCAGCAATTAAATGTGGTGCCGCATATGCCAACGGGGCCCCTAACCTTTCTGTCGATATCCCTGCCTTGACCACTTTAAGCAAAAAGTACAAGGTTCCTATAGCTGGTAAAGACTTTAAAACTGGGCAAACTCTAATGAAAACGATCCTTGCACCCGGGATTAAAAGTAGACTCTTAGGTTTAAGAGGATGGTTCTCTACTAATATTCTAGGCAACAGAGATGGTGAGGTCCTAGATAACCCTAAGAATTTTAAAACAAAAGAAGAAAGTAAGCTCAGTGTTTTAGAGCATATTTTTCAACCCGAAATTAACAAGGAACTCTACGGTGATTTCTACCATAAAGTTAGAATTAACTATTACCCACCTAGAGGGGATCAAAAAGAAGCATGGGACAATATAGATATATTTGGCTGGCTAGGTTATGAGATGCAAATCAAAGTCAACTTCCTCTGCAGAGACAGTATATTAGCCGCGCCAATAGTATTAGATTTGATAATATTTATGGATCTTGCTCAAAGAGCCGGGATGCTAGGAATTCAAGAATGGATGTCTTTTTATTTTAAGAGCCCTATGGTCGGAGAAAACTTATATCCTGAGCATGATTTGTTCATACAGTCTATGAAACTTAAAAACACACTTAGATACCTCGCGGGTGAGAAGAATATAGATCATCTAGGACTTGACTACTACTACGAATAATCTCTACACAGCCTCAGCCGATTCCAAAACTACAATAACTTCGTCTGATTTAACAGTTATTAGACCAGGACCAGTAGAATACTTTCTCAGATCTCCTTCCTTGCTCTTAAATATCAAACTACATGGAAGAATATTCGATGAGAAAAAAGTATGCCCGGGCAATATTCCGAATGCACCTGTAGAGTTCGTGGCGCTTAGCTCAACAGCCTGATCATTAAAAATTACTTCCTCTGGTGAATAAATAGTTAAATTAAAAGAATTACTCATTTTGCTATTCTAAACCCTTCCCTTTTTCTTTAGCCTCTTCAATACTTCCGACTAAGTAGAAAGCTTGCTCAGGAAGACTGTCTAACTCCCCAGTAAGAATTTCATCAAAAGATTTAATTGTATCCTGAATTGAAACATACTTCCCGTCCAAACCAGTAAACTGTGAAGCAACAAAGAATGGTTGAGATAAAAATCTTTGAACTTTTCTTGCTCTTGAAACATCTACCTTATCTTGCTCGGACAATTCGTCCATTCCTAAGATTGCAATAATTTCTTGAAGTTGTTTATATCTTTGCAGAATCCTTTGAACTTCTCTAGCTACCCTATAATGCTCGTCTCCTACGATTCTAGGGTCAAGCATCCTTGATGTTGAATCTAGAGGATCAACTGCTGGATATATTCCTAGTTCTGAAAGTTGCCTAGATAAAACTATAGTTCCATCCAAGTGAGCGAATGTTGTTGCTGGAGCTGGGTCAGTTAGATCATCAGCCGGAACATAAATAGCCTGCACTGAAGTAATAGAACCTTTAACTGTCGAAGTGATTCTCTCCTGAAGAGCTCCAAGATCAGAAGCAAGTGTTGGCTGATATCCTACTGCGGAAGGTATTCTACCCAGTAGAGCCGAAACTTCTGAGCCAGCCTGAGTAAACCTAAATATATTATCTACAAACAATAGAACATCTTGGCCTTCCTCGTCTCTAAAATGTTCGGCCTGTGTTAGTCCTGTTAGTGCAACCCTAGCTCTTGCGCCCGGGGGTTCATTCATTTGTCCAAAAACCAATCCGGTGTTCTTTAGTACACCCGACTCCTTCATTTCCATATAAAGGTCATTCCCTTCCCTGGTCCTTTCTCCAACACCTGCAAAGAAAGAGTATCCGCCATATTCTTTGGCAACATTATTTATTAACTCCATGAGAAGAACTGTTTTACCAACACCAGCTCCTCCAAAAAGGCCTATCTTTCCACCTTTAAGAAATGGGGCTAGTAAATCAATAACCTTAATTCCTGTTTCGAAAACTTCTGTTTTAGTGCTTTGTTCCTGAAATGATGGGGCTGGTTTATGAATAGAGCTTATAGCATCTGTGACTATTGGACCAACTCCGTCAATAGGCTCTCCTATCACATTCATCATTCTTCCAAGTGCGCCCTTACCAACTGGAATACTTATTGGGCTTCCTGTACTTAGAACCTTCTCTCCTCTTCTAATACCATCAGTGGTGTCCATAGCAATACAGCGGACTCTTTTACTTCCAATTTGCTGAGCTACCTCTACTGTCAAATTCCAATCATTCTCGTTAATTAAGGGATTTGTTAATTTTAAAGCCGTATTAATGGGCGGAAGTCCTTCTGAACCAAATTCCACATCTATGACGGGTCCCAAAACTTGAATAACTTGTCCTATATTTTCACTACTCATCTTAATCTCCTTTATTTAATAGCCTCTGCGCCGTTGACAATATCCATCAACTCTGTGGTTATATTTGCCTGCCTAGTCTTATTAAATAATAATGTTGTATCTCTTAAAATATCGTCTGCATTTCTTGTAGCATTGTCCATCGCTGCTGTCCTAGATGCATGTTCACTAGTGATAGCCTCCAGCAATATACTAGAAATAGTTAAGTTGAAAAATTTTGGAAGTACTTCTTCCACAAAAGATTCAATACCAGGCTCTATTAAAATATCTCCTGGACTTTCTTCATCTTTCTCAATTTCAAACTGAATAGGTAAAATTTTACTTATCGTAGGAATCTGAGAAATCGCACTTTGAAATTTATTATATCCAACATATACATTGCCGATCTTGTCATCAAGAAAAGGTGTCAAAAGATGGCTAGAAATTTCTTCAGCAACTGTTTTATAATTCTTCTCCGTCAATATGGATAGCTTTGCATCAAAGCCCTCTTCTTTAAAGTAGTCAGAGCCTTTCTTTCCTACATACAATTTCACCATCTCGTCTGATGAAAAATTATGTCTTTCAATCTTTCTAAACAAGCTAGTATTGTACGAACCGCACAAGCCTCTATCAGAAGAAACGACTATCAAAATATCTTTTTTAGAATCATCTTCATAGTTTAGAAATCTACTATTTGAATCCTTAATTGAGCCTGTAACTATTCTAACTATGTCTTCGTAAGATTTGTAATAAGGCCTAAAAGAATTAAGCATAAGCTGCGTCTTTGCATACTTCACAGTAGCAATCATCTTCATTGCTTGCATAATCCTTTTTGTGCTTTTAACACTTGATATCTTTGTTCTAATTTCTTTTAAACTAGGCATTTTATAACTTATATACTCCTTTAAATTTTTCCAATGAAGATTTTAACTCTGAAATAATCTCATCTGAGTAATCTTTTTGAAGTTTTTCCATTAAGTCTTTATGTGTGGATTCAAAATAATCGTAAAGCTTTTCTTCATAATCAGATATCTTGTCGACATCTATTTCATCTGCGTATCCATTCGTTACAGCGAAAGATAAAAGTACTTGTTTTTCTACTGGTAAGGGAACATATTGGCCCTGTTTTAAAGCTTCAACGAGTCTTGATCCTCTTTTTAACTGAGACTTAGTTGCCTCGTCTAAATCAGAAGCAAATGCTGAAAAAGCTTCCACCTCTCTATATTGAGCAAGGTCAAGTCTTAATGTTCCAGCAACTTTTTTCATACTTTTTACTTGAGCTGAACCACCTACTCTTGAAACTGAGAGCCCAACATTAATAGCAGGTCTAACTCCTGAGTAAAATAAATCTGTTTCGAGGTAAATCTGACCATCGGTAATTGAAATTACATTAGTTGGAATATAAGCAGATACATCTCCCGCCTGAGTCTCAATGATTGGAAGGGCTG
Organism: Candidatus Dadabacteria bacterium UBA1144; assembly: GCA_905181755.1. Classification (GTDB taxonomy): domain Bacteria; phylum Desulfobacterota_D; class UBA1144; order UBA1144; family UBA1144; genus TMED58. The sequence goes on along the minus strand of CAJIYY010000025.1, from coordinate 11,267 downwards.
TAAGAGATCCTCCTCCATTTTCATCGCTCATCTTAGCAGCTCTTTCAAGAAGTCTTGAGTGCAAATAGAACACATCTCCAGGATAAGCTTCCCTGCCCGGAGGTCTTCTAAGTAGAAGAGAAAGCTGTCTATAAGAATAAGCATGCTTAGTAAGATCATCATATATAATTAGAGCATGCCTTCCGCTGTCTCTAAAGTGTTCTCCAATTGCGCATCCGGTAAATGGAGCTAGGAATTGATATGGTGCTGGGTCACTAGCATTAGCCGCAACAACAGTTGTATATTCAAATGCACCATTTTCTTTTAATTTTTCAACTACTTGAGCAACGGTGGATTGCTTCTGGCCTATCGCTACATATATACAAAAAACATTCTTTCCCTTTTGGTTAATTATGGTGTCAATTGCAATTGCTGTTTTCCCCGTTTGCCTGTCTCCAAGTATTAACTCTCTTTGACCACGACCTATTGGAATCATTGTATCAATAGCTTTGATTCCTGTCTGAAGAGGTTCGTTCACTGATTTCCTAGCTACTACCCCTGGCGCTTTAATCTCAACTGGTTTAAATTGGTCTGATGGAATATCCCCTTTTCCGTCTATTGGCTTACCTAGCCCATCAACAACTCTTCCCAACATAGAATCTGAAACTCCAACTCTAGCAATGTCTCCTGTTCTTTTAACCTTGTCTCCTTCATTTACCAAGTCGTCAGCTCCAAAAATTGCAACTCCAACACTGTCTTCCTCTAAATTAAGAATTAAGCCAAAAACTCCGCTATCAAAAGTTACCAATTCTCCAGCCATAGCCTCATCTAATCCATAAATCTTGGCTATACCGTCACCAACACTTGTAACAGTTCCTACTTCAGATGATTTAAAACTAGATTCAAATCCTTGAATTTTTTGTCTTAATTGCTCACTTATATTTTGGATATTAACTTCAGACATTAAAATCTCCCTTTACGTTTATTTTTTTTAATTCATTAACTTTTCCTAACAAGGAACCATCAAAGTACTTATCCTCTACTTGAAGAACGAGTCCTCCAAGAATACCAGGATCCTCTTTAAAACTGAGCTCGAGATTAGTTCCCCAGATGTTCTCTAAACTCGATTTTATTAATTCTAACTTTTCCTCATGATTTACGTCAATCGTTACAACCTCAATTTTAACCTTCCCCAACAATTTCCTTAGCTTCTTCAGGAAAAACTCTCTAGATTCAATAAATGAAGTAAGAAGATTAAACTCTATTATTACCTCAAGAAATGTTCTTGTTGCCTTACAATCTGAGACTATTTGGGCGATTAAATCATTTTTAACAGAAGAAGGGTAAATATTATTGACTAGACATAGCCTTATGCTTTTGTCTCCGTTGAAAACTTCAACGAATTTCGATAGACCTGTATAAATTCTTTCTAAATTATCTTTTGAAGAAGAGTCTGCTGTTAAAGCTATAAAAAAATCATTAACTGTTGCTGATGGCATTCTGCTTAACCTCGCTTAAGAAAGAAGAAATAAGATCCGAATCTCTTTCCTCTGTGATTTCTTTAGAAATCTCATCTTGAGCAACTTCCAAAGCTTTACTTAAAATATTGTTTTCTACCTGATACTGGAGTTTTAATGACTCTAACTTGATTATATCTTCAGTATCTATCTTAATTTTTTTTGCAACAGAGTTTGCATTTTCAATAATCTCACCTGTCTTCCTACTAGTAACTGAATCAATCGAGTTCCTAAGCTCAGTCAACTCAGAGTCAATCAAATTTACTTTTTGAGAAGTTATATTATAAGAGGCCTGTGAAGTCTCAATAATAGTATTAGCATCCTGAATCTCTCTGCTTATCTTTAGGCTTCTATTAGAGAAGAACTTAACAATAGTATCTTTTAAAAAATAATACAAAACGCCAATAAAAAAAATAAGGTTAAAAAGATGCTGAGAAGCAAACTTCAACTGACTAGCTATATTTATTTCTTCTGACATATCTATATTTTCCCTTTAATCTCAGCGACTAACTCTTTGATCTTTAAAGTCACCTCATTTTCTCCTCTTTTAACATCATCAATACTTATATTAGCAATTCTTAAATATAGTTCGGAATCTAAACTCTTTCTAGCATTTTCAATCTCAATCAATGACTCTTCCTTAGCCCTTTTAATTAAATCTTCGGCTTGCTTTTTTGCTTCGACTATTTTTTCATTCGATGAGGACTCAATTTCAGCTTTAAAATCAGAGATTCTTTTCTTATATTCTGCTTCAATCTCTACAGATTGTTCGTCCATACTTTTTGCCCTTTCAATTCTCACAGAAGTTTCAACATCTCTATTTTCTTTCAAATCAAGCAAAGGTTGAAATAAAAACTTATTTAAGAAAAGTATAATAAAAATAAATATGCCAAGTTCTATAAAGAAAGTCCTATCTACGGACAACACATTAGAAGAGTCAGCTGCGTTTGCGCTTACTGAAAACAAATATAAAAACAAGATAACTTTCTTCATTTCACCATTAATCCTTATAGAAACGATAGAGCAGAGGAGGGGCAATAAACGTTGTAAGCATGACCATTACAGTAACTGCCGAATAATCACTATTACTTAGGACACCTGTTGCAAGTCCCATTGATGCAAAAATAAGCCCAACTTCACCTCTTGGTATCATTCCAATTCCTATCACTAACTTGTTGGCTTTTATAGAATAAGCCCCCAAACCACTAACTAATTTGCCTATGACAGCAATTACAAATAAAACTAAAGCTAAGATTATAACTGCAATATTTTCTTTTATAAAGGGGTTGAAAACAGTTATATCGACTGCAGACCCAACCATAATGAAAAATATAGGGATAAATACATCTGCTACGGGTTTTAGTCTATCTTCAATCAAATCTTTTTGATTGGTCTTCGCAAGCAAAAGTCCTGCGGCAAAGGCGCCAATAATTGGAGCTAGTCCAGCTAATTGAGCTAAATATGCAAAGATAAAGGTGTAAGCAAGAGCTCCAAGCAGCAAACTGCCTCTTGCCTTAAGCCCATAGACAAAAATGAATAATTTTTTTGTAAAAAGATTCCCAAGAATTATAGCTCCGAAAAGAAATCCTATTGCTTTTCCCATAATTAAACCAATTGTTAATAGATCTACCGTCGCTGCTCCACCTGAATTTGTAGATGTAATCAGAGCGCTGACAACTGCCAAAATAATAAGGCCCATAACATCATCAATTACCGCCGCTCCTAGTATAATTTTAGACTCAATAGTTTTAAGCTTTTTTAGTTCAGACAATACTCTAGCTGTTATTCCAACACTGGTTGCTGTCAAAGTCGCACCAATAGTTAAGGCTGCAAAAAGAAGGTTTGTTTCAGAAGAAAAACTTATTAAAGAATAACTGCTTAAAATATAGACAGAATAGAATCCCAGAACAAAAGGTGCAACAACTCCTATAATAGCAACTATTAGAGATGGCGCTCCGACCTTTAGCAAATCATTTAGATCAGTCTCGAGTCCTATCTCAAATAATAGAATTGCAACTCCAACCTCAGCTAACAAGTGGAAAATATGATATCCTGGATCACCCAGCAATGGAATTAAGGCTAAGGACCCTAATAGAACTCCTGCAATTAGCTCTCCAAGGACCTCAGGCTGCTTAAACCTAACAAAAATAGAACTTATAATTTTGCCAGCTATAAAAATACTTGCCAGCGCTATAAAAAAGCTGCCTAATGAATAGTGGTTTGGATCATCTATAGTCATTGCGTATCTCTAAAACGACTTAAGTTTCACATGAAAAAAAGTCATAGTCAAACCATATAATGTGGAGACTAAATCTATAATAGTTTATTATTAAAAAAACAAAGTAGGACTATGCCAAGCAAAAAAATTCGTTTAACAATTTCAGAATTATGGACTAACCAATATACCTATTTTATTTTGGTTGGATTTATTGTTGGTATATGCGCTGGATTTTCTAACGTTATATTTCACTTTCTCTATAAAACTATTCATTCACTATTCATTTCGCCATTAGAGGCGAAGAATCTGGTGATCTTTGGAACGTTAGCTGGAGGATTAATTCTTTTCTTTATTTCTTACTTGTCTGAAAAAGAAGACGTCTTAGGATATAAGTTTCATAGATTTATTCATACAATCTCGCGCGGGAGTGGAGTTATATCAATTAAGGAAACTATTTTAAAAAGTTTCTCACAGATTATATCTTTGGGCTTTGGTGGCTCTGTTGGTCAAGAAGGGCCTATGGCTCAACTCGGAGGTTCAATTGGTAGTATTGTTGGTCAGAAAATTAGAATAAAAAAAAGTGACCTTAAGATTTTTATTGCTTGTGGAATAGCTGGCGCAATAGCAGCAACTTTTAACGCTCCTATAACTGGTGTTCTATTTGTTGAAGAAGTAGCACTTCTTAGAAACATAAAAATAAGAAGCTTCTTGCCAGTTGTCATCTCAGCAGCTACCGCAACTGTAGTAGCTGGATTCTTCAGTTCTGATCAAAACATATTCAGCAGAGTAGACTTCCTTATATTTAGCTATAATGAATTATTTATATATGCCTTGATGGGAGTCGCAATTGGATTTGCTTCCTCCTTCTTCACTAAACTCCACTTTTATATCGAAGAAAGATTTGAGAACCTTGTTCCTAATTTTAAAATACGCCCTATAATTGGTGGTCTCATACTGGGGATACTTGCCCTTGTTCCTTTTGGGATTGGGCTTGATGTTCTAGGAAATGGATACAATGCAATAAGAAAAGTTATGACATACGAATACACTCTATGGATAGCCGTGGGCTTACTAATTCTTAAACCTTTAGCAACTTCTATAACAATAAACAGTGGTTGGCCAGGGGGAATTTTTGCTCCATCAATATTTATGGGTGCAATATGTGGATATCTGTTTGGTTATGGGGTGGAAGCAATGTTGTACCCTCAGCTAATACCTGGAGAACTTACAACATCTTATTCTATAGTTGGTATGGGAACTTTTCTTGCTGCAATGACCCAGGCTCCACTAACGGCAATATTCTTTACGTTCGAACTTACCCAAACTTATCAAGCAGTCCTTCCTGTAATGATTAGCTCAGTTATAGGAACTTCAATTTATAGAATAATAATTGGAAGATCTTTTGAGGCATGTTATCTAAAAAAAGATAACCTTGAAATTATGCAAAACGAGGAATCCAACATCTTAAGCAACATGAAAGTAAGCGAAATTATGAGGAAAGATGTCGTGACAATTCCTGAAAAAATGACTCTAGGAAAATTTATAGAATTTTTGCCATCTACCCATTTAACAACCTTCCCTCTTATAGACCAAGATGATAATTTATCGGGGATAATATCTGTCCAAGATTACAGAGGATGGGTACTTGAAGAGGAGCTGAGAGAAGTGGTAATAATGAAAGACTTAGCATCGACCAATGTGAACACTGTCACCCCTGACGAATCAATGCTCCAAGTACTAAAGCATTGGGATAAAGGGGACATGTTACCTGTTGTATCAAGAACTGGATCTAAGAAAATAATAGGTATCCTTGCCAGAAGAGATGCTCTAATAGCCTACAATAAAGCACTTAGTGAGGAATCGTCAGAACTTTGATTCTTTTTTAACAAATACTCAATCTCATATCCTGTAGCCAGTGACCCTATACGAGAAATAGCCTCCAAAGAGGGCTGCAAATAATTTCCACAATCCGTGCTATTACATTTTAGATTATTAGAATCTTGGCATAAGCATTGAAAATACATTCCTTTTGTATTCAGATTCTGAATTGAATTCTTAGAATCGTTAGTTCTATAGAAACCGCCTGCCACCTTAGAATTGATAAGATAATAAACAGGTTCCTTGTTCTGATAGAAGGTTTCTACCCCTTCCTGAATAATCACATTGTTTAGATAACTCCCACCTTTGGAAACTTTCATCTTCTTTCTTCCATCCCTATTTAGAGCGAGTAGCTCTTCCCCTTTTTGAACCTGCATCACAGCCATTCCATAAGTGCCTGTATTGTTCTTTATAAAAACCAAAGGGTTTTTTACATTATAATGGGCAGACAGATCCTTAATCATTTCATCCGTTAAAACACAAAGTCTTTCTCTGTCTTCTGCTATATCAAAGCTGACATCCTCTACCAGTTTTGTTGACAAAGAAAAAGTAAAAGGGTCAATTGATAGTAAATCTGCAAATTCTGCAACAAGTTTATTATAGAATTCGAAATGAATATTCTTTTTACGTGAATGCCACCCTACTTCAATAGGGGGAACTACTAGTTGATCTAAATTCTCTAGTATTGGCGGAGACAAATCTGACAAATCATTATTGATTAAAATTAACTGAGGCTCAAAATCTTTCAGAAAAATTTTATTGTCAATTCTTTCAATCGTACTTGCTAAAACTTTCTGATTATTAGAAGCAGCAAACTCGTACTCTCCAAAGTCTCCCTCATAAAGACCTACTTTAACTTTTAAATTAGCTTTTTCTAAGATTTGTATTAACGATAATATATTATCCCAATAAAAACTATTTCTTGTATGAAACTCTGGAACTATTAAGACATTTTTTATTTTATCTGTATGATTCTTGGCCTTATATTGCCCTGTTAGACTAGCCGCCTTATCAATAAAAAGACCAGATAAATTATTAAAACCTCCAGGGAAAATATTAGTATCAACTGCAGCTATCTTATTTTCTGAGACTCTCAAGTCAACAGAAGTATAGAATGGAATATTTACTTCCAACTCTTTTTTATTAAACCAAGAAGTAATTCTTTCTTCATTCAATAAAACAATTTCATTTATTTTATCTAAAAAAACCATAGCTCCAAATTCCTAGACATGTCTCGTTTATTTATCACATAGATGAGAAAAAATTAATCCCGAACAAACTTGTCTATCGCTTCTTTAATTTTTTCGTAATCTGCTCCACGAATAATGTGGCCTTCAACTATGAACGTTGGAGTCGAATTAACTCCAAGACTAGATGCCTCCTTGATGCTTGATTCAACAAACTCAAGATATTTATCTCCTGTATCGAGACAAGAGGTAAAATCAAAATTTACATTTCCTATGAATATATCTTTAATGTTGTCAGCAAATGACTTCTCTTTAATGCTCTCTTGATTAGCAAATATTAAATCATGGGCCTTCCAAAAATTCTTTTGCCCAAAAGTATCATTTATGCATGATGTAAACAGGGCGGCATCATCAGCCCATTTATGAGAAGTTAGTGGATAATGTTTGAAATAGAAAGTAATCTTTTCTCCGAACTCTTCCTTTAATCTTGCAACCTGCTGTGAACCATACTTACATGCAGGACACTGAAAATCTGAGTATTCAACTATTCTAACGCCTGATGGTTTTTCCTGAGAACTTGGGACACCTTTTAAGTCTATTGAACTCATCAAGTCTAGGTTTTTAATTGGTCCAGAGAAATCAAAGATTTGGGGTTGGAATATAATGTATCTACCATTATCCGAAATAAAGAAAACAAGTTGTTGGGTTTCGTCTAAAGTTTTAAAAAATATAACTCCCTCTTTTAATCCTTTAATAGGAGAATCTTTAACTGTACTTATTGTCAAAAGAGAATCTTCAGGTATCAAAGAAGAGAAATTGCTCTTGAAATCTTCTAATATCTTGTTCTTATCTAAGAGAACTTCTTTTTCAGAAGGTCGATTAAAAGAGTCACAGCCAACTAGAAGGATGATTAGAAAGAAAAAAACCCTCATAGAGTTCATCACTTTAAAACTCTAGAAAGAATAGTCTTTGCATTAGCGTAAAGACTATTAAAAGCGAAACAACCTTCTATCTCTTTCTGTGATAACAAATCCATAATGGCTGGATTTGCTAAAAGTAATTCTTTAAAATTTTTATCATTATTCCATGATTCAAAGGCAAGGTCTTGAACCATTTTGTAGGACTCTTCCCTTGTTAGCCCTTTCTCTATAAGTTTAACTAATATATTTTGAGAAAAGATAACACCGTTAGTCTTCCAAATATTTGAAAGCATATTTTTTTTGTATACATTTAGATTAGCCAACATATAATTAGCCCTAGATAACATGAAGTGAATTAGAATTGAAGAATCTGGCCCTATTACTCTCTCAACTGAAGAATGGCTAATGTCTCTTTCATGCCAAAGTGGGATATTTTCAAATGAAGCAGTGGCATTAGACCTTACTATTCTTGCTAAGCCTGACAAGTTCTCAGACAATATTGGATTTCTTTTATGAGGCATTGCAGAAGATCCCTTCTGTCCCTTTGAAAAAGGCTCTTCAACCTCAAGGACTTCTGTTCTCTGCATATGTCTAATCTGTACAGATATTCTTTCTATAGAAGAAGCTATGAATGATAGAGCAGTATAATATTCTGCATGATAATCTCTATTAATAATTTGGCTACTTATCTTAGCTGGTTTCAATTTTAAGATTAAGCAAGCTTTCGCTTCAACTTTCGGTAAAACATTTGAATAGGTTCCCACTGCTCCGGACATCTTTCCGACACTACATCTTTCTATAGAAGCATCCAACCTCTGCCTCGCCCTCTTCATTTCATCTAACCAATTAGCTAAAACCAAGCCAAAAGTAGTTACCTCAGCATGAATACCATGAGATCTTCCCATTATTGGTGTCTTAATATATTTCTTTGCAAGCCTGGTCAAGATCTTTATCGTCTCACTTATCTCCTTCTTTATTAAATTCCCTGAATCAACAATGAGTAAAGATAAAGATGTATCTAGTACATCCGAAGAAGTTAATCCTAGGTGGACGAACCTAGAGTCTTTTCCAATCGACTTCGCCAGATTAGTAGTGAAGGCTATTACGTCATGCTTGATAACTTTTTCAAGCTTATCTATCTCTTTAGCGTTAAATTTTGCTCTTTTTTTTATCCTTAAAAAAGACTGTTTAGGTATTTGCCCGTAAAAGGACCATGCCTCACAAACAGCTAGTTCTACATCCAGCCATTTCTGATATTTATTATTATCAGACCAGATATTTTCCATTTCTTTAGTGCTATATCTGTTTATCATTTTGTTAATATTTATTATACACATATTTAAAATGTCTTACATAAACTTGTTAATTAACTTTGATTCATTATAATTTTTAAATGAGTCCCTTAAGGATTATTTTTTCAATCTTAAGTGCAATAGCTGGGTTCTGGATTACTCTGAGTAATCTTAAATCTGCTGGCAACTTAATTCTTCCATATTCAGTGGGTATAGGAATCTTCTGCGGACTACTTACTTTCTTCTTTGTCTATTATTCTGAAAAACTTTTTACTGATTTAAGCGCCAAAGCTTTAATCGGTGCAACTATTGGTACTGCTGCCGCACTACTATTCTTTTTAACTTTTGCTTACTTTTCTGAAATAATAGGCCTTAGCAGTAGGTACCCTTTTTATACCTACCCTATAGTTTTTCTATCTGTTCTATGTTTGGGAATAGCTGTTGGACTTCGAAAAGGTGGAAACCCCGAAGAAGGAGCTAGCGAGAAAAGCGAATTCTTTCATAGTAAGGTTCTTGATACAAGTGCCATTATAGACGGGAGAATCGCTGACATATCGAAAGCCGGTTTTGTAGAAGGAACAATAATCGTTCCCCAATTTGTCATAAGAGAGCTTCAATGGATTGCTGATTCAAACGATAGCTTAAAGAAAGTAAGAGGAAGAAGAGGACTAGAAGTATTAAAATCAATGCAAGAACAAAAAGATATAAAAGTCAAAATTTTCGATAGAGATTTTACTAATATCAAGGAAGTCGACTTGAAACTAGTAAGGCTTGCTAAAGAGCTAACTGCACATCTAGTGACAAATGACTTTAATTTAACCAAAGTCGCAAATCTTCAAGGAGTTAGAGTCCTTAATGTTAACCAACTAGCCAACTCTCTAAGGCCAGTTATCCTTCCTGGAGAAAAAATGAAGATAAAAGTTTCTAAATCAGGAAAAGATGAAAAGCAAGGTGTAGGATACTTGGATGATGGGACCATGGTTGTAATTGACAATGGGAGAAAGCATATAAGCGAATTTGTTGACATCATCATAACAAGTGTAATACAGACGCCTACCGGTAGAATGATTTTCTCTAAGGTCGGCAGTTTGCATGATTAATATCCTTACTTATTATTAGTCTATATGGCTAGTCCAAATTTATCGTTCATTGTTGCTGCTGCCGGAAAAGGTTCTAGGTACGGCGACGGTCTGCCTAAACAATTTAGAAGAATCAATAATATTCCTATCTATATATACTCCCTACTCTCAATAAAAAAAGTTAAAGGAAGCAAGGAAGTGTTTCTCACTCTTAACAAATCTATGGATGAGAAGATAGTTAAAAAACAACTAGATAAATACGGTCTTGATAAGGTGAGAATCATTCGTGGTTCAGAGACTAGAGGAGAAAGTGTTTTTAACGCATTCTCAAAGATAGAAAAGAAGAAAGGATTTATTGTAATACATGACTCAGTCAGACCAAATTTTAATTTCAATGTTTTAAACAAACTTATAAGTCAAATGAAAGGATTTAGTGGACTAATAGTTGCATCCAAAATTCAGGATACTATTAAGAGTGCTCAAAATATATCTATAGATAAAACGGTTGACAGAGATGGCCTTTGGCTTGCTGAGACACCTCAAATCTTCAGATACAACATCTTAAAAAAATGCTACTCTGGAAAGATTAGCTACAAATCATGTACTGATGAATCTCAGCTGCTAGAAAAAAATAATTTTAGAGTTAAAGTATATGAAAATCTAGAATATAATAATAAAATAACCACAAGAAAGGATTTAGAAATTTACAAAAAGTTGATTAGAGATGTTTAGAATTGGTCTTGGATTTGATATCCATAGAACATCAGAAAAGAGAAAGCTTTTCATTGGAGGAGTAAATATTCCTTCAAAGTTTGGTCTTCTAGGCCATTCCGATGCTGATTTGCTGATACATTCTATTTGCGATGCGATTCTAGGGGCCCTTAGTCTTGGCGATATTGGAGATCACTTTAGCAATAAAGACCCCAAGAATAAAAACAAAAAGAGCTCTTTCTTTTTAAAAAGGGTATTGAAGTTATTAAAATTGGAAGGTTATGAGATTGTCAATCTTGACTCAACAATCATATGTGAGAAACCAAAGTTATCGAGGTATAAAAGTAAAATAAGAAATTCCCTAAGTGCGCTCTTAAAGATTAGCGTAAAAAATATCTCTGTTAAAGCTACAACCTTCGAAGGACTTGGTCCGATAGGAAACAATGAGGGAATTGCTTGCAAAACAGTCATACTGCTTAGAAAAAC
>CAJIYY010000024.1 GCA_905181755.1 Candidatus Dadabacteria bacterium UBA1144 | reverse complement strand
GGGTGAAATTATAATTTTTTCTTTTTTTCTTTTTATTTTTGCTCCTAAGGAAATTAAAAAATAGATTAAATCATCCACCTCGGGCTCTAAGGAGCAGTTTTCTAGAACAGTTTGTTTGTCCCCCATTATTGACGCTAAAATTAAGTTTTCTGTTCCCGTTACACTTTTCACTTTAAATTTAAATGTTCCACCTATTTGTTTAAGAGCTCTTGATTCAAGATATCCAGAGCTTACGGTTGTCGAAAAGCCAATCGACTTAAAGCCTGCCAAGTGTTGATCAACGGGCCTGTCACCTATTGCACATCCGCCAGGAAAAGAAATCTTTGCTTTCTTGTGTCGGGTTAGCAAGGCTCCCCATATCAACACTGAAGCCCTCATTGTCTTAACCAAATCATAAGGTGCTTCAAATTTATTTAATTTTTCTGTATTAATTTCTACCTTGTTTGCTTGAAACTTGTATGTACAGCCCAGTATTTTTAAAAGCTGTAACATTGTTCGGACATCTTGTATGTCAGGGACATTGTTAAGTTTGTATTTTCCAGGATAAACAGCAGTTGCAGCTAGAATTGGTAAAGCAGAGTTCTTTGATCCAGAGACTTTAATTCTACCTTTAAGAGGAAAGCCACCACTAATTATTATTTTTTCCATTTAGCCATCACCACTCTTTCTATTTTGTTCAAATCATTATAAATTACCAAGCTAGAGTATCCAATTTTAATAAGAATTTTTTTTACTTCCTGGGCCTGGTTAACCCCAACCTCAAAAACAAGAATACCGTCCTTTTTTAAAAACGATTGAGCCTCTATAGCAATTTTTTCAATATGAAAAAACCCATTTTTTTTGCTAACAAGAGCAGCCTTGGGTTCGTGTTCTCGGACGGTCCTGTCAAGACTATGAAAATCATCTTCTTTAACATATGGCGGATTTGCGCAGATAACATCAAATTTAATTTTGGGAACCAAGCTGAAGAGGTTCGATAAAATTAGAATTGTTGTTTTCTCTAAACCAAAAATTTCCACATTCTTTTTACAGCATTCGAGAGCTTTTTTGCTACTGTCTACCAAAAATATTTTTTTGAATTGTTTATTTTCTAGACCAAGAGTAATTCCAATGCACCCACTTCCGGTACACATATCAAGGCAACACATGTTTTTCTTTCCATCTATTAGTTTTAAAACTTTTTCTACAAGAATTTCTGTTTCTTGCCTTGGAATCAGTGCCCCCTTTGTTATTGTAAATTTTCTAGAGTAAAAATGGGCCACCTTTGTAATGTATTGAAGTGGCTCCCCCACCTCGCGCCTACCTATCCTTTTAAAAAAAGCTTCTTGCAATTTATTACTTAAACTTTTTCCCTTTGATAAAAAAATTTCCTCTGGAGACCTATTTAGAAGGCTTTCTAGTAGCTCATTTGCTTCTTGTTTAAAGTTTGCAATTTTAGATTTTTTTAAAATTTCAGCCCCTTTTATTAATACAGATCCAATTGAATGATTCATTTATTAGATTATATATTATATTATTATTTAATCATGATTACGGATGTCGAGCAGAGATACAGGTCTTTTTTAGTAGAATTTGAGGAATATTCAAAGGCTATCGGAAGGCGAGCTTTGCTTGTAGCAGTCTCTAAAACTAAATCTTTGGAATACATTCAGAAGGCTTATAGTTTAGGCCAAAGAGATTTCGGAGAAAATTATGCACAAGAATTAAGAGATAAGGCAAAAGAGGCTTCCGCGGGCAACATTGAAATCAGTTGGCACTATATCGGTCAGATTCAAGAAAACAAAATTAAATATATTGTCGGAAAAGCAATATTAATTCATACAATAGACTCCATCAAAAAAGCACAGATGATCAACGCTTATTGTTCCAAAAAAAATTTATATCAAGACATTCTATTACAAATCAACATTTCCGACGATTCTTCCAAGGGTGGAATTGGTCAGGAAGAAGCAGCTCTTTTGTTCGAAGAAGTCTCCAACCTTGAAAGGGTCAAGGTTTGCGGACTTATGACAATAGTTAAGTATTCAGAAGATCCAGAAGACTCAAGGTCCCACTATAGAAACATGAAAAATCTTGCTAGTAAGATAGAAAACGAACATGGTGTAAAGTTGGAGCTTTCAATGGGCATGAGTGGGGATTATAAGGTAGCCTTAGATGAGGGGTCAACGATCATAAGGGTTGGCTCTAAAATTTTTGGAGAACGTGCTTAAAATGAAAATTGGAATAATAGGTACTGGAAACATGGCCTCCTCCTTAATTAAAGGGTTCCAGAGTCAAAAGAAAAACAAAATTTATTGTTTTGATTTGGATTCAAAAAAATTAAGCTTTTTCAAGAAAGCAGGTGGAGTTAAAATCGCAACTAACAATAAAGAGGTTGTAGAAAAATCAGAAATAATTTTTCTTTGTGTTAAGCCTAATTCGGTATCAATAGTTTTAGAAGAAATAAAAAAAACTCTGACCCCCAAAAAGCTGTTGGTATCAATTGCAGCAGGGGTAAAAATTTCCTACATTGAAAAATATATAGGAAGAAAATTTAAAATTATCAGATCAATGCCCAACTTGCCTTGTTTGGTTTCAAAGGGGGTTTTTGGTTTTAAGGCAAATAGTAGGGCCAATATAAAAGACATAGAAAGTTTTCTACTTTTAGTTTCTACTGTTGGAAAAGCATTTGAAATTAAAAAAGAAAAAGACTTTGATTATATTACCGCAATAAGTGGCTCAGGGCCGGCTTTTCTGGCAGAATACATCGCTGCCCAGCTTGTGTACGCAGGCTCCAAAGGCCTTTCTTCATCTTTAGCCAAACAACTAGTGTTTGAAACTATAATAGGAGCTGTTGAATACTTGAAAGTTACGGGAATTTCGCCAAGTGCCTTCGTAGACCTTGTTTCTTCTCCTGGGGGAACAACAGTTGAGGGTGTCAATGTATTGAAAAATAAAAAATTTACAAATATTATAATTAAGTGTTTTGATTCTGCTTCAAAAAAATCAAAGGAAATTGCTGACAAGTTGGTTTTAGAAAAAAATTAATATGATTATTTCGAATTTACTAATAGCTATTGCAAGAGTTTTAGACCTGGCGATGTCTTTGTTTTTTTGGCTTATAATTATTAGAGCCCTAATCTCATGGTTTAATCCTGATCCTTATACTTCTTTGTACCAATTCCTATATAGAGTGACAGAGCCAGTCCTAAGTTTAGTGAGAAGCGTTATGCCAAACTTGGGCGGACTTGATATTTCCCCGATAGTTGTTCTTTTGGCAATTGAGTTTTTTAAAAGCTTCCTAATTAAGTCTCTGTATGAGCTTGCCAGTATTTTTTAGCTGTGAAAATTCTAGCTTCAGTTAAACCCAGGTCTGCTAAATCAGAAGTGGTTAGTTTTGATTCTCAAGTCTTATCAGTTAAGGTCGCCGCCATTCCACACAAAGGGGCCTCAAACAAAGAACTAGTTAGAGTTCTTGGAGAGTTTTTTGGAGTGCCACAGTCCAGAATATCAATAACTAGAGGATTTAAGTCCAAAATTAAAACTTTAGAGATAGACTGCCCTTCTAACAAACTCAACTTAGCTTTAAAAAAACTGTTATAATATTGGAAACCAGATTCAAATTAAAGGAGAATTAAATGAAAATCAGTTTATTAGGTGGTACGGGGTCTTTTGCTGAAGGTCTTGTAATAAGATGGGCAAAGGTAGGCCACGAAGTTTTAATAGGTTCTAGAACTCAAGAAAAAGCAGATGCCGCTACCGCAGAGATAAAAGAGAAAGCAAAAGAACAGGGTGTTGAAGGAAGCATTGTTGGTATGGAAAATGGAGAAGCTGCAAAAGCAAGCGAAGTGGTTGTTGTTTGTTTGCCCCCTGAATACACTAGGGCAACCTTAGAAGGTATTTCTAGTTCGTTCACAAATCAAATTGTGATTTCCCCCGTTGTTCCAATGAAATTTGGAAAAGTTGTTTCGTATGACCCACCAGAGTCAGGGTCTGCTGCTATCGATATTCAAAACGTATTGCCTGATACAGTAAGGGTCGTAAGCGCGTATCATAATATTCCGGCAAAAGGGTTAGCTAATTTTGAAAAACCATTAGATTATGACGTTGTTATTTGTGGCAATGATGACGAAGCTAAGGGAGTAGTTTCAAGATTAACCGAAGAAATGCCAAGCCTTAAAGCTATAGATGCAGGACCACTTGAAATTTCTTCAATGATAGAGGCTATTACTCCGTTGATAATTAACATGAATAAGAAGCATAAGCATGAATTTTCAATTAAATTTATTTAATTTACTTGAATCTTCAGGAAACATGATTACTTTATAATAATCAAAGTTTAATGGGAGTTTAACAAGATGGGTAAATCAAAAAAAAGTGTAAGGCCTTTAGGAGCTTTTGTTTTAGTTAAAAGAAATGAGGCAGAAGGCAAAACAGAAGGTGGGATTATAATCCCTGATGCCGTCAAAGAAAAGCCACTTGAAGCAACAGTTGTTGCAGTGGGACGAGGAAGGGCTGACGCAAAGGGAAATATTACATCGTTAACAGTTAAAAAGGGCGACAGAGTTCTTTTTAGCAAATTTGGTGGTGCTGAATTTAATATTGAACATCAAGACCTTATGGTGCTTGAAGAAAGAGATATCTTGGCAATTATTAGCTAATTTTTTTATGTAGATTTTTAAATTCTTGAAGATCTTCTAGGCAGTCCAAGTCGAGTTCAATATTTTTATTTTTGACTATTTTATATTGAACTTGTTTTCTATCAAACTCTTTCTTATGTTTTCTTAGACTGTCTTCTCCAAAACAAGACTTGATAATATCAGGAGGCCTTCTTAGGATAGCATTTGTTCCTTTTCCGCTTTTTGAAGGTACAAGTATGCAAGAATTTGTCTCTATTGACTCTCTAAAGACAATGTCTATGTCATTGTATGTTAGAAGAGGAAGGTCACCAGGAATCCTTAGAACACTTGTAGCTCCCCTTCTGATTAATATCTTCGTTGCCAAATCCACAGAGGTGCTCTCGTTAATCTGCTCTTTTTCTTCTATTGTTTCAACCCCAATTTGTTTCGCAAGAGAAATAGCTTCTTCATCCTTAGTTATAAGGAAGCTTGCATCTGACATTTGAGATTTTGATACTTCTGTTAACACGTGTCTCAACATGTTCTCGACGATTTTCTCAGTTTCTTCATCCGACAAATCTTTTCTCATTCTTGATTTGGCCGATTTATAATTTTTAAAAGGTACAATAATAAATTTCATAATTAAATTCCACTAACATGATTGCAAGAATTATTATAAACTAATTTAATGAATATTTTTTCTTGGAACGTTAACGGTATAAGGGCGGTAAAAAAGAAAGGTTTTTTGGATTTTATTTCTCAATATAATCCTGACATACTATGTCTGCAAGAGACAAAGGCACATGTAGAACAACTGGGGGATGATCTATTAAGCCCAAAGGGATATTTTTCTTATTTCGATTCACCCAAGTTCAAAAAAGGTTATTCAGGGGTTGCTATATATTCTAAAAAGAAGCCTATAGATGTTTCTACTGTTTTGGGGTCAGACGAAGATTTAGACCAAGAAGGCCGAACTCTTATTGCGGAATACGAAGACTTTTTTCTTTTGAATTTTTATTTTCCCAATGGTCAGATGAACGATCAGCGCTTAAAGTATAAGTTAAGATTTCATGAGGCAGTATACAAGAAGGTTCTTAAGCTAAAGAGAAAAAAGAAGAATTTAATTATTTGCGGTGATTATAATATTGCACATAATGAAATAGACCTTAAGCATCCTAAGCCAAATCAAAATACGTCCGGCTTTCTAAGAATAGAAAGAGATTGGTTGGATAAGTTTGAAAAAAAAGGTTTCGTGGACACCTTTAGACACTTCTATCCCGAAGAAATCAAATATTCTTGGTGGACTTATATGCGAAATGCAAGACAAAACAACGTTGGCTGGAGAATAGATTATTTTTGGGTATCTCAAATTGAAAAGATTGCTGGTGCTGGAATTCACAATGATGTCTTTGGCTCCGACCATTGTCCTGTTTCGATAAAGTTATAATTTATTCACTTGGTTGTTCAGTGTATTCTTCTGCAAGATTTTCAAAGCTGGGTACACCTTGGTTGTCTAAAAAGGCTAAAGAAACTGTTCCTGTAGGCCCGTTTCTTTGCTTCCCAATAATTACTTCTGCCAATCCGTCACGTTCATCAGCAATTCTTTTATAGGCATCTGCCCTATGAAGAAAAATTACCATATCAGCGTCTTGCTCCAACGCACCACTTTCACGCAAGTCTGAGAGTTGCGGTTTTTTATCAGTCCTGGCTTCAGTTTGCCTGCTCAGTTGTGATATTGCTATGATGGGGATTTTAAGTTCTTTTGCTAGAGCTTTTAAAGATAAGGAAATTTCTGCAATTTCTCTTTCACGATTATCGGTTCTAGAGTGCCCACGCATGAGCTGGAGATAGTCTACAATTAAAATATCAAGCCCTTTGTCGCTTTTAAGGCGCCTTGTCCTAGACCTGAGGTCTAAAGAGGTTAGGGCAGGAGTGTCATCGATAAAGATGTGGGCTTTTTGAAGAGACTCAGCTGCATCTACTGTTTTTTGAAATTCAGAGTCAGACAAAAACCCTGTTCTGACTTTACCAAAATTTATTTTGGATTTTGCAGAAAGCATCCTCATCATCAGCTGTTCTTTTGCCATTTCTAATGAAAAGAAACCAACTTTAAGCCCATGGGTTAGGCCTGCATGCATTACTATGTTTAAGCTAAACGAAGTTTTGCCCATCCCTGGTCTTGCAGCTATTATAACTAAGTCGGAGTTTTGAAACCCAGCAGTCATCTTATCAAGTTTTTTAAAACCGCTTGCGATACCGGTTATTGCCATTTTTCTAGTCGTTAGGCCTTCTATTATTTTTATTGTTTCTGCTGCTAGTTCGCCGGTTGAAACAAACCCAGACCTCTTCTTGTTTTGGCTTATCTCAAATAATTTTTTTTCCGCCTGATCAACAAATTCATCTACCTCAACTTGATCTGTCTGACCTTCGTCTATAATTTCAGAGGCAGTCTTAATCATGCTACGAAGAATAGATTTTTCTTTTACTGATTTTGCGTAAAAAAGCACATTAGATGAGCTTGGAACAATCTCTATTAGTTGACTTAAATAAGAGCTTCCTCCAACTTCCTTAAGAAGAGACTTCTTAGACTTCAACTTCTCATATAAGGTTAAAATATCAATAGGCTTGCTTTCTTTGTCCAGGTCTATCATTGCCGAGAAAATTTTCTTGTGGTTCTCATCGTAAAAATCATTTTCTGCTATTTCTTCCAATGCCAAGTTCATTGCTTGTTGATCAATTAGTATTGACCCAAGAACAGCTTGTTCGGCCTCATTGTTTTGGGGTAGGTTCTTTAGATTTATAGCCATCTTGTTATTATAACAATAGTTTGTCTACTTAGATATTGTCTTCAGCAATTCCTAAATATTTTTTTAAATATTTTACAGCACCATATAAGATCGGAGTATCGAGTAAAGCGATGAAAAATTTGAATACATACGCATACATTATCAGTAAAAATAAGCCTTCTAGCTCACTTTTTCCCTCAGGAATTGGAATTGTTTTTGATAAAAAGTATGTAATAGAGATAACGCACACAGTGTCAATCAACTGTCCAACCATTGTAGAAACATTATTTCTAAGCCATAGTTTTTTCCCTTTAGTGTATTTTTTCAGTAAATGAAATATTTTCACATCTGAGTACTGAGCAAAAAAGTAGGCCACCATAGACGCAGTTATTGTGCTCAGCGATAACGCTCTAATTGTCATAAAGGCATCATTTGAGTCAATGCTCAGGTTGCTTGTTGTATAGCTTGGAATTATCCCACCTAGCCATAAAATTATTCCTAGCCATAGGTTGACGATTAGTCCAGCCCAGACGAGCTCAGAAGCTTTTTTTTCTCCATAAACTTCAGATATTATATCGGTACATAGAAATGTTATCGGATAGGGAAGAACACCGACGGCTAAAATCATAGGAATTTCAACTCCAAAAAAGCTAAAGCTTAAATCCAGAAATCTAGATGTGCCCAGGAGATTCAGCATTGTCATAGAAGAGATAAAAATTGCTGAAAGCAGCAATAAAACAACCCTCCGTCTTTTAGCGTATTTTTTTCTAGTATAGGATTCCATTGCTATTAATTAGACTACCATTCCTTGAAACTCTTTTGTGACATGATAAACTCAAAATCCATCGGCCGTGTAGCTCAGGGGTAGAGCGACGCTCTCATAAGGCGTATGTCGGAAGTTCGATTCTTCCCACGGCCATTAACCTGTTTCTACCATTCTATCAATTGCTGTCTTTGCTTTTATAGCTATCTCTCTTGATACTTTTACCTCTGGTCCTTCAGTTTTTAAAGATTCTAGAACTTTTTCAACAGTTATCATTTTCATATATTTGCATGTAGCCGAGGTGTTAATTGGAATAAAGTTTTTGTCTGGTGATGCTTTCTGCATCTTATGGATAACCCCTGTTTCGGTTGCAACAATAATATTTTCAGAAGTTGAGTCTTTAGCTTTATTCATCATTGCTTCTGTGGATAGAAAGTGGACGTTCTTGTCATTATTTTTTTCTGAGTAATACATTGCTTCAGAACCACATGCACATTCAGGATGAATTAAGACTTCGTTGTTGTCATATTCATCCCTAAGGTTTTTTATTTCTTCATAAGTCATTGCAGCATGTACATGACATTCACCAGGCCAAATTTCAATTTTTCGCTTAGTTTTCTTCTGGACATATGCACCTAAAAACATATCAGGTAAAAAAAGTATTTTCTTTTCTTTGTCTATAGATTCAACTATTTTTACGGCATTTGATGATGTAAAACAGTAGTCGCTTTCAGCCTTAATTTCTGCTGTTGTGTTAACGTATGAAACAACAACAGCGCCAGGATTTTTTAACTTCCATTCTTTCAGCTGAGATACATTTATGGAGTCAGCGAGAGAGCATCCTGCATCAAGATCAGGTAAAAGAATTTTTTTATTAGGGCAAAGTATAGAGGCGGTCTCTGCCATAAAGTGGACACCACAAAAAATTATTATTTCGGCCTCTACTTCTAGAGCTTTCCTCGCAAGCCCTAGCGAGTCACCTACAAAGTCGGCTATATCTTGAATCTCTGGTATCTGATAATTATGAGCCAAGATAACTGCTTTTTTAGCTTTCTTAAGTTCTGATATTTGTTTTAGCGTATTTAAGTTCATGATTTATTTTAACACATTCATGGAAATATCGATTGAAGGTGATGAGTGGGTAAGGGCTCCAACAGAAATATAGTCAATATCAAGATGAGAAATATTTTTTATTTTTGTTTTATCGATTCCTCCTGAAACCTCAATTTCCACTCCAGGGGATTTTCTAATCATTAAAATGGCTTTCTTAATATTTGATATTGAAAAGTTGTCCAACATAATCCTTTTTATTTTAAACTTTAAAGCCTCTTCTACCTGATTTAAGAACTTTACTTCAACCTCTATAGGAGCCTTAATTCTTTTTTTGATAATTTTTGTCATAGCGGAATTTAGGTTTCCACAAGCCAATATGTGATTATCTTTTATTAAAATTAATTCAGACAAGTTCATTCTATGGTTTTCTCCACCACCTACCACTACGCAGTATTTCTCTATTAGCCTCCACCCAGGGGTGGTTTTTCTGGTATCTAAAAGTTTAATTTTTTTATTTTTTATAGCCCTAGATAAATCAAAGGTTGTTGTTGCGATGCCACAAGTCTTTTGTAAAAAATTTAAAAGTATTCTTTCAAATGAAAGTACTAGATTTGCAGGGCCAACAATGGTGCCAACTTTGTTTTTATTCTTAATGTAGTCACCTTCGTTAAAGTCCCAACTAATATTGATTTTCTTATTAAAGCTTTTTATAGCGTATTCGATTATCTTTGTACCGCAAAGAATTCCATTTTCCTTAAAAAGTAGCTCGCACCTTAAAGGAGAAGAGTCTAGTAAGGACTTGCTGGTTATATCAAAAAAGGTTTTATCTTCCTCGATAGAAGATTTTAGAATTGTTTTAACACTTCTTTTTAAAGCGCTATTCATTAAGCCTATTTAACTTCCCAAGTATCTCCAGATGAAATAAGTTTCTCTAAATCAGGCTTAAATTTTGTCTTTGCCGATTCAATTTGTTCATGAATTGCGTCGTCAAAAGTTGGGCTCTTTACTCTTTTGATAACACCCATTGGAACAGGAAATTCAGGAAACTTCATATCGGAAATCATTCTAACAAGTGATAAATCTGTTTCATCATAAATGATAACGCTGTCAGGAACATTTTCTGGTTCAAACTCTACTATCTCAAGTTTGCCATAACCCATAACTAGACCTTTATTGTTCTTTTCTCCAAAAACAAGAGGTTTTTGATGCTCAACTTTAATATTGTTGTCGTCTCGGATAGACCTTTCTGTAAATCCATCAAATGCTCCATTGTTATATATGTAGCAGTTTTGATATATATGGACAAAAGATGTTCCTTTGTGGTTGTATGCTTCAACTAAAACATTAACGAGCTCTTTAACGTAGGTCGCAGAAATTTGGGCAACAAAGGATGCTCCGCATTCTATTGCTAGCCCCGTTGGATCTGCTGGCTCTTCGATTGTTCCATAAGGAGCAGTTTTATTTATTTTACCCTTTTCACTTGTTGGCGAGTATTGACCTTTGGTTAATCCATAAATTCTGTTATCAAAAAGGAGTATAGTTATGTCGGCATTTCTCCTAAGTGCATGCATTAAATGATTTCCACCAATCGAAATACCGTCCCCGTCGCCTGTAACAACCCATACAGCAAGTTCAGGGTTAGATATCTTTAGTCCTGTGGCAATAGGCAGAGGTCTTCCGTGAATAGTATGAAAGCCGTAAGTTCCCATATAGTAAGGAAAACGAGATGAGCAACCAATTCCTGAAACAACTGCATGCTCGTTGCTAGGTCTCCCAATTTGAGCCATAGCAGTTTGAACAGCTTTCAATATAGCATAATCTTCGCATCCAGGACACCATCTTGGCTCAGCAGTTGATTTAAAATCATTAGCTTTGTATTTAATTGTTTCAGCGGTAGTACTCATATAAGCTCCCTTGTTTGTTAGTTAATGTTCTTTTAATAAGTCTAACTCATTATTAATAAAATCTACCATCTCAACCACAGAAATTGGTTGCCCAGTAACTCTTCCTAGGAATGAGGTGTCAATCATAAATTTAGACCTTATAATCATATTCAGTTGACCTAAGTTTAATTCAACTACAGCTACTTTTTTATAGCTTCTTAAGATTTCTTCAAGATTTTTAGGAAAAGGATTTAAATATCTTAGGTTTATAATCGCCACCTTTTTCCCGCTTTTTGCAATTACTTCTGCAGATGCCCTCATGCTGCCAATAGAGCTTCCCCAGCCCACAAGAAGAAGGTCGGCGTCTTTGTCTCCCAATACTTCAAGGTCTGGAATATCGTTTTGAACTCTTTCAACTTTTTCAGCTCTTATCCTAGTCATAAGGTCGTGGTTTTCAGGATCTTGAGAAATTTCTCCCGTTTCGTTAATTTTTTCTAGCCCACCGATTGTGTGCTCTAAGCCTTTAGTCCCTATTCTTACCCAGTCGCGGGCAAGAGTATCTTTGTTTCTTTTATAAGGAAGATAGTCTTTAGGGTCTGTTCTAAAAGAAGCTTTCATTTCTGGTATCGTATCTAAATCAGGGAGCTTCCACGGCTCAGATGCGTTTATCAAGAAGCCTTCCGAAAGAACCATCACTGGGGTCATGTATTTAGTTGCCAGCCTTACTGCTTCAATCGAAATCCAAAAACAGTCGGAGGCAGATTCAGGAGCCAAAACTATTAAATGAGAATCAGAAGGACGCCCAAAAAGTGCCATTGCAAGATCTCCTTGCTCGGTTTTAGTAGGCATACCCGTTGAGATTCCAGATCTCATAAAATTGAATATTATTAGAGGTAGTTCGGTCATTACAGCCAAGTTAATAGCCTCAATTTTTAATGCAATCCCAGGTCCCGAGCTTCCTGTTATGCCCAAAGATCCACCATAAGATGCCCCAAGGGCCATTGTTACGGCGGCAATTTCATCTTCTGTTTGTATTGCTGCTACATCAAATTGCTTTAGCGCAGCAAGAGTATGAAGAACTTCACTTGCAGGTGTTATCGGATACCCCGCATAAACAATTGGTAGCTCTATTTTTTCTGCAGCAGCTAAAAGGCCATATGAAGTTGCCAACGCACCATTAATATTTCTGTAAGTTCCGGGCTCTAGCTTTGCAGGAGGAATTTTATACATTATTGGGAAAATTTCCATAGTGTCACACATGTTGTAACCAGCATGTAGGACCCTAGTGTTGGCTTCTAAAATTGGTGGCTTTTTACCAAACTTTTTCTTTAAAAATTTTTCAATTGGCTCTAAAGGTCTTTGGAATAGCCAGGAGACTACACCTAGTGCCAAAAAGTTCTTGCACCTAAGTTTGTCGGCATGACCAAAGTCTTTCATATCCTCTAAAGCTTTTAAGGTAAGAGTTGTTATGGGAATTTTGTGAACCCTGAAGTCTTGAAGTGTCGTATCGTTAGGGTCTAGCGGGTTAGATTCAAACCCAGCCTTTTTAAGGTTCTTTTCTACAAACTCATCTTCGTTGACTACGATTATTCCACCTTTATTGACTGTTCCCATGTTAACTTTTAAAGCAGCAGGATTAAAACAGACAAGTACGTCAGGAGTGTCTCCAGGTGTATATATGTCTTTAGATGCAAATTGTATTTGATATGAGGATACTCCATATGTTGTTCCAAGAGGAGCACGAATTTCTGAAGGAAAATCTGGAAATGTAGAAAAATCATTTCCGGCAATAGCAGTTGTATTACCAAATTGATCCCCTGTAATTTGTATCCCGTCCCCTGAGTCACCAGCAAATTTGACAGTGACCATTTCTAGTTCTTCTAATTGTTTTTCAACAGCCATTAAACTTCACCTTTAAGCTAAAATATAAATTATCTATAGAGTACTTTCAGTAAATACAGAACTGGAATGCACCGCAAAAAATTATAGCATTTTTTTTATTTAATACAATGAAAATGAATATAATTTACTGTTTTGAATAAGAAAATCTCAAGGTTCCATCATTAAGCTTCCAGCTTATGTGCTTTATCCACTTCGCTGATTGAGTTGAAAAGTCTTCTCGTACATGTGACCCTCTTGACTCTTCTCTAAGGAGTGCAGACTTAGTAATCAAATAGGTTAGGCTTTTTAGGTTCATAAGTCTTTTGTCAATTAGGTCAAATTCGTCTAAATTTGTTCTCTTTATAGAGGAAATTTCATTTAGTGCAAGGAGTAAGTCTTTTTTGTTTCTTAGTATTCCAACGTAGTTGTTGATAATTTGTGAGAGCGATATTCTATAGCTCAGATATCTTTCAACCTTTTTATCAGAAGAAATAAGGGAGCATTTTTTTGCCTTTTCTATTAGGTTTGGTGGAATTTGTTCTAGTTTTTTTGATAGCCTTAGCGCAGAATCTACGGCTCTTTTTGCAAACACCAGGCATTCAAGAAGTGAGTTGCTTGCCAATCTGTTTGCACCATGCGCACCAGCACAAGCAACTTCTCCGCAAGCGTAGAGATTCTTAATGTTGGTTTCAGAGAAAGTATTAGTTTTAACTCCACCGATCATGTAGTGTGCTGCAGGCGAAACTGGAATATCATCTTTTGTTATATCTAATCCCTCTCTTAGACATAGTTCAAATGTATTTTTGAACCTGTTCTTGATTAAGCTTGATTTGAGATGTTTTAAAGATAGAAAGACATTCTTTTCCCCGTTTGTTCTCATTTCGTTAAATATTGCTTTGGCAACAACATCTCGAGGCGCAAGCTCTAATTGCTTAGAGTAGTTTTCCATAAATCTAACTTTGGAATGATTAACTAGTTGGCCACCTTCTCCTCTGATTGCCTCTGATATAAGAAAGTTCTGTGCACCATCTTTTGAAAAAACTGTTGGATGAAACTGTATAAACTCCATATCTCTTACTGTTGCACCCGCATTTAGGCCCAAGGCTATTCCATCACCCGAGGTGCTTGATGGATTAGATGACTGAGAATATAGACCACAGCCTCCCCCAGTTGCTAGTATTGTTGCTTTTGAGTGGATGCTAATCTTGTTTTTTTTCTTGTCAGAGAAAAGAAGGCATCCAAAGCAAGTTTTAGAGTTTGAAAACAAATCTATTACAAAAGAATTCTCATAAATTGATATTTTATTGTTTTTTTGAACTTCTTTGCATAAGAAGTCTACAACAGCCTTCCCTGTTTCGTTACCAAGGGCGTGCAAAATCCTTCTTCTGCTATGACCTCCTTCAATTCCAAAGTCAAAGCCAGATTCAACACGATCAAACTCCATTCCTTGTTCTATTAGCTCAAGGACTCTTTTTGTGCCTTCTGAGACCATGACGTCGACAGCCCCCACGTTATTCAGACCACAACCCACTGACAAGGTGTCTTGTTTGTGGATTTCAATTGAGTCATCATCATTTATTGCAGCAGCTATTCCACCTTGAGCCCAGTACGAATTACTTTCCTGAATAGAAGATTTTGTGATTAATGAAACTTTTCCAAAGTTCGAGGCATATATAGCCGCATAAAGGCCAGACAATCCTGATCCAATTATTAGAAAATCTGTTTCCATTTCCTGAATTTTGGACTTGTTCATGAGAGTACTCTTTTTAAACTTTCTTTGACTGATTGAATATCATCGACTGTAGTCAACTTTTTTCCAGTAACTTTTTTTACATAAAAAGAATCGTCTACCGACCCACGTCTTGTTGAGATTTTAACTAAGCCAACTGTCAAACCTTCATCTTTTAAATTTTTTGATATTTCGTAAAGCAAACCAGGCTTGTCATTAGAAGTAATTTCTATGATTGTAAAATTTTTAGAAGAGACATTGTCAATTTTAATCTTAGCTTCAACTTTAGGACCCTTAAAGTCAGAACTAATATTTTTATTAATTTTATTTTTTTCAAACTCAAGTTTTTCTTGTTCGAGCTCAAGTTGCATGGTTCGCCATAGACCTCTGTCTCTAAAGGTAGACTTTCCAAACCTGCTAACTTCAAATGTGTAGAGTGCAAGATTTTTTTTCACAAAAGTTATTCTACCCGAGTAAATATTTATACTAGCCGAAGAAAGCTTGCCGCAGATTTCTGCAAAACCGATTTTTTCTTTCTTTGACCAAATAGTGACATGGTCAAAATTATTCTTTTGGCTGTATCTTATCTGTAGAGAAACATCACTCGCCTGATTCATTAAGATCTTTATCTGATATTTAAGCTCATCTTCTTTATAAGTATTAAAGTATGTTGCAAAAGAGTTTCCAGCTACTTTTTTAAATGCCCCTTCATCTATCGACTTAAACACCATGTCCCTTTTGCTGTTTTTATGTAAAGAAGTTTGTTGTTTCGATTTAGATTTTTTAAAAAGGCTATCAGCCTTTTTAAATAACTGAGATAAAAGGTTTCCTTTCCATGTTGACCATACATCAGGCGCTACACTTCTTAGGTCACAAAAAGTTAGAACAAATAGATATTGAAGCTTTTCCTGAGACTTAATTCTTTCTTTAAATTCTTTTATTAGCTGCTGGTCATCAAGGTCTCTTTTCTGAGAATAGTTAGACATTAATAGGTGTTCTCGAATTAAGAACTCAACCTTTTGGGCTGTTTCATCCTCACACTTAAGGTTTTTACATACTTCTTTTGCAATATCTGCTCCTCTTTGTGCATGACTGTTGCCGTATCCTTTTCCAATATCATGCAGTAGACAAGTTAGATAGAAAATTTCCTTTTTCTTAAGCTTAAGTGCCACAGAGGTTTCAAATGGAAATTCTTTCTTATATGATCCGCTAATAAGCTTTTCAAATTCTTTAACAAGTAAAATAGAATGAACATCTACAGTATAAATGTGAGATGGGTCAGCCAACGGAAGATCTTTTATAGTTTCAAATTCTTTGATTAGAAAAGATAAAATATTGTTTTTATTTAGACTAGAAAGAATCTTGTAAATATTTTTACCTTTTTTTAGAATTTCTACAAAGTGAAGATTTAATGTCTTAATCTCTAATTTTGAAAATTTATTTACTTTTACTTTTCTCATTTCTTTCAGAACATCGTCTGATATCTCCGCATCATGTGCCGCAGAATATTCAAATGCTTTTAAAATATTCCTTGTGTTTTTGAACAAGATGCTTGGGTTTATCGCTCTTAGCTTCCCTCTGTGAATAATAAAAAAATCGTTAAGATTCTGAATTCTTTTAGAAGAGAACACCTTTTTACTTATAGTTTTTTCTATTATTTTGTCAGTTAATTCCTCAACCTTATTTATATTCCCATATAGTCTTTTCATAAAAAGAGTTTCTTTGGTTAAAAAAGATTCATTTTTTATTCTAAAAAAGTCTGCTACTTCAATTTGAGATTTAAAGTCGACAATGTCGATCTCACTCTTCTTGTTTATGTGTAAGTGGTTTCTAATTGTTAAAAGAAAGTTTAGTGATTCATTTATTGTCTTTAATTCATACTTATTTAAAAAACCACCACCTAGAAATTTATTAATCTCGATTTGGGAATGAAATGCTTTTAAAATCCAGAATATAGAATGTATGTCCCTAAGACAACCTCTTCCTTCCTTTATGTCGGGCTCTGTTAAATAGCTTGGTGAGCCATATTTTAAGTGCCTTTTTTTCCTTTCTAATATTTTCTCATTTATAAAGTTTTGAGAAATATTTGGAAGCAATTTTCTATTGATATCATTTTGAAGCTTCATATGTAGAAGTGAATCTCCTGCAATTGCTCTTAAGTCTAAAAGTGATGTCAATATTGTTGAATCTTGAGTACTTGCAAGCTCTAGGCAGTCTTCGATTGTTCTCATGGAGTTCCCTATTTCTAGGCCGGTATCCCAAAGTTTATATAATATATTTTCCCCAATAGCCTTGGCTTCAGTTTGTTTTGTTTTTTCATATAATATAAGAATATCTATATCGGACTTTAAGCACAGCTCCCTTCTTCCATAGCCTCCAAGAGCCAAAATGGCAATACCTTTATTCTTATACTTAATATTTAGTTCAGATGAAATAAGCTTATCTATTTGGTTAGAGTAGTTGTTAACAACGTGCGTTCCAGAATTTTCTTTAGATAGATGGGAGTCTTTAATTTCACCATAAATAGCTTGAAACTTAGTAGTAAAATTACTTGTCATTTTCTAAAATTAACATAAACTTCGCCCTCATGGCTTATTTTGTTTTCATTTCTAGCTAACACAAAAAGTAAATCAGAAAGTCTATTAATATAGATTAATACGTTTGGATTTACCCACTCGACGTCTACTAGTGCAACAATATTTCTTTCAGCCCTTCTGCATATTGTTCTAGCCAAATGAAGGCTCGCTCCAGCAATACAGCCCGAAGGAAGAATGAACTCTTTAAGAGGACCAACTTTTAAATTGTATTTATCAATAACTCTTTCTATCTTGTTTACTTTGGTTTTTTTTATTCTTGGAACTTTTGTATTCTTTGTTGAGGCTAGATCGGCCCCAATTATAAACAAATCATTTTGAACCATAGTAATAATTTTTTTTACATCATCTGACATCTTGTTTGCTTGAGCAACTCCTAGTGCTGAGTTTAGCTCATCAATTTCGCCATATGAAGCGACCCTTGTAGAGCTCTTCGAAACCACTTCGCCACCAACAAGCATTGTCTCACCTTTGTCACCAAACTTTGTATAAACTTTTGATATACGCATTTTTTTAGCCATGTCTTATTTTAACTTATAGGAAAGGTCTAAACAATTTTAAGGATATTTGTTATTCTTATCTTGTGTTTGGTGATTTATTTAATTATAGGAAGAAAGTTCCATTTTCATCTTTTGTAAACTATGCCCTGTATAGTAAAAATGGCTATTATCAAGGCGAGTCTAAAATCTCTAGAAACGGAGATTTTTTGACATCACCATCTATTTCTAAGATTTATGGATATTCTATTGCTGAATTTTTTATTTCTAAAGTTTTTCCTAATTGTAAATCAAGTAAGATTTCATTCTTGGAACTAGGGGCGAACACTGGGGTTCTCATGTTGTCTGTTTTAGAGCATATTAAAGAAACCTCTCCTGAAATATATGCAAAACTAGATATTATTTTAATTGAACAGAATTCCCGTCTTCACAAAGAAATTTTGAAAAATTTAAAAAGTCATAGTGGGGTTCTAACCGTTTCTTCTTCAATTGAGTCGCTAAAAGATATAGACCAGGACGGATTTGTTTTTTGCAATGAATTTTTTGACGCCTTAATCTTTGATAGATGCATATTGAAGGAAGGTATTTTGTATCAGGTTAATGTTGAACAAAAAGAAAATACTATCATCGAGTGCCTTGATGTAGCAGATGAAGCTTTAATTGGTAAAGTTGCTGAGTATGGATTAGAAATGAGAGAAGACTTCTACTTCGAGCTTCCTGTTCGGGAGTATGAGAAATATTTTGAGCTTTTAACTGACAAGTTTTCAAGGTTTGTTTTTTTGATTAACGATTATGGAGACAAGTCAAACTGGTTTCATTCTTCTCCTGACCCTTTTGGTACCTCAAGGTGTTTTTTTGAACATGAGGTCTCTAGAGATTTCTTTAATAATATATGCAAACAGGACATAACCTGTGATGTTAATTTTACATTGCTATCTTTGTCGGCAGAGAGATATGGATTAAGCGAAATAGGTTTTTTTTCTCAAGCTAGTTTCTTTTTGATAAGCGAGATTGCTAATCTTATAATAAAATTAGAACAAAATCATGATTCCAAATTTCCAGACGATATTAAGAAGTTAATTTCACCTAATCTTTTAGGAGAGAAGTTTAAATTTATTATTTTTGAAGTTTAAAAAAGAAATTTGAAGTAATACTTTTTTACGTTAAAATTAACGCTGTTATGAAGATTCAATGGTCAGATAGAATAAAGAACCTGCCACCTTATTTGTTTGCAGAAATAGATGCAAAAAAAGATGCTTTATTAGCAAAAGGTGTAGATGTAATAGATCTTGGAGTTGGTGATCCAGACATACCGACACCTAAAAGAATTATTGACGCCCTTCATCAGTCTTCAATGAATCCAGAAAATCATAGATATCCTTCTTATGCAGGAATGATGTCTTTTAGAAATGAAGTTGCAACTTGGTATAAAAAACGTTTCGATGTTCATCTAGAAGGAAAAAAAAATGTAATTGCTTTAATAGGCTCAAAAGAGGGTGTAGCGCATGCACCTCTAGCTTTTGTTAATCCTGGCGATATAGCTTTGGTACCAGATCCTGGATACCCTGTATACAGCGTTGCTACTGAGTTTGCAGGGGGTACGCCTTATGTGATGCCATTGCTAGAGTCAAATGGTTTCATGCCCGATTTAGAAATTATCCCTGATGATATTTTAAAAAAAACAAAGATAATGTTTCTTAATTATCCAAATAACCCAACATCCGCCTTTGCCACGGATGAGTTCTTTAAAAAGGCAATAGATTTTGCTTATAAAAATAATATTTTGATTTGCCATGATGCTGCATATACAGAGGTGTATTTTCAAGAAAAACCAAAAAGTTTTTTAGAGTATGATGGAGCAATCGATGTAGGGATTGAGTTTCATAGTCTTTCTAAGACATTTAGTATGACTGGTTGGCGACTGGGACATGTCGCTGGAAATGAAAGTGCTGTAGCCGCAATCGGAAAGGTTAAAACAAATATTGATTCAGGAGCATTTCAAGCAGTTCAAGAAGCAGGAATCGAGGCTTTGAGAAATTATCAGGATGAGCTACAAGATAGAATTGATGTATACAAGAAAAGGTCTCAACTCTTATCTTCTGGTCTTAGATCAATTGGAATTGAGGTTTACGAGCCTAAGGGAACTTTTTATGTTTGGTTTAAAAATCCAAACGGGATCTTATCAAAGGACTTTGCAAATAGTCTTTTAGAGGATGCCGGAATAGTCATGACACCTGGTACTGGTTTTGGCGCATATGGAGAGGGGTACACTAGAGCTTCTGTTACTTTGGATGATAAAAGACTTGCAGAGGCTGTTGAAAGAATCAAGAAGCTAACTATTTAATTACTAAATTAATAAGCCTGTTCTTAACATAGATTTTCTTTACAACCTTCTTGTTATCTAAAAATTTTATAAAATCTTGTGATTTAAAAATTCGTGCACTTAACTCTTCCTCACTTTCTTCTTCAAATAATAAGGGAATTGAACCTCGGGTTTTACCGTTAATTTGAACAGCTATAATAATTTCGTCTTTTTCAATTATCTTTTGGTCAAACTTTGGCCAAATTAAATTAATATCATTATTCTTAAATTTACTTAATTCCCAAAGCTCATTTGTTATATGTGGAACAAATGGATTAGCTAATTGTAGAAATTGATAAACAAAGAAGCCAAAAAGCTTGTGGTTGGTATTTTTTTCTGTAAATTTATATGCAAAATTTAGAAGTTCCATTAGAGCAGCAATACAAGTATTAAATTGGAGATTCTCTATATCCTTAGTGATTTTTTCTGTAGTTTTATGGATTTTAATTAAAAAACTTTTTTCCTCATTGCTAATTGAGTTAATATCTTCATCAAAAGATGGACTTATTATTTCAAGGTTTTCATGAATTATTTTCCACATTCTTTTCAAAAATCTGCTTGCACCCTCAATTCCCTTTTCGTTCCATTCTAAGTCTTTTTCAACAGGAGCAGAAAATAAAATAAAAATTCTCACAGAATCTGCACCATATTTTTTTATTATTTCTTCAGGGTCTACAGTATTGCCTAGGGATTTTGACATTTTTGCCCCATCTTTAAGAACCATTCCTTGAGTAACTAATTTTTTAAAAGGCTCTGTTATATGACTTTTTCCAAGTCTGTTTAAAGCGTGAGTAAAGAATCTTGAGTAGAGTAGGTGGAGTATCGCATGTTCAACCCCTCCTATATATAGGTCGACAGGCATCCATTTCTTGAAACCTTTATCAATCATTTGTTCTGACTGGGGTGAGCAAAATCTCGCAAAGTACCAGGAAGATTCAAAGAAAGTGTCAAAAGTATCTGTTTCTCTTGTTAGATTCCCGCTCCCATCTTTATTTTTTACATGCTTCCATGTTGGATGAGACTCCAGCGAGTTCCCATTGTGATTAAAATCCATTTCTTTTGGTAGCTCTACAGGTAAATCGGAATCTTCTACAGGGATAGTGTTGCCATCTTTTGAGTATAATATCGGGATAGGGGTCCCCCAGTATCTTTGTCTTGAGATGCCCCAATCTCTTAGTTTGTATTTCACCGAAGGCTGAGCAAGATTCTTCTTTTCTAGCTTTTCTACAACTTTTAGTTTCGCACTCTCTATGTCCAAACCATTCAAAAACTCAGAGTTAATCATTACACCCTTTTCGACAAATGCTTCAACAAGCTCAACTTCTTTTTCATTCTTGCCAACTACTTGCTTTACACCAAGGTTATATTTTTTGGCAAATTCAAAGTCTCTTTGATCGTGTGCGGGACAGCCAAATATTGCACCAGTTCCGTAGTTAATAAGAATAAAGTTAGCTATGTAAACAGGCAGTTTCTCATTGGTAAAAGGATGCTCGACCATGACCCCAGTATTGATCCCAATTTTTTCTGCTTTTTCTAGTTCTACATTAGTTGTTCCTGCTTTTTTACAGAGTTTAATAAATTCGGAAACTTCTTTATTTTTTTCTGTAAGATTAGTACAGATAATATGATCAGCAGATAGTCCTATAAATGAAGCACCAAAAATTGTGTCAGGACGAGTTGTAAATACTTCAATAAACTCTTCAGAGTCGATAATTTTGAATTTAATTGTAGCTCCAACAGATTTACCTATCCAATTTTCTTGCATAGATAAAACTTTTTTTGGCCAAAGCTTTAAGTCTTCCAGCCCTATTAAAAGCTCTTCAGCAAAATCTGTTATTTTTAAGAACCATTGGGACAACTTCTTCTGCTGAACCAATGCCCCAGACCTCCATCCCTTCCCTTCTATGACCTGTTCATTTGCAAGAACTGTTTGGTCTACCGGGTCCCAATTTACAAAGGATTCTTTTTTATAGGCTAAGCCGGCATTGTAAAGCTCTAAAAAGAATTTTTGTTCGTGGACAAAATATTCTTTATCGCACGTTCTTATTTCTCTGCTCCAGTCATAAGAAAGACCCATTTGTTTGAGCTGACTCTTCATGGCCTCAATGTTTTGATATGTCCATTCTTTAGGATGAATTTCGTTTTTCATAGCTGCATTCTCTGCTGGCATACCAAACGCATCCCAACCCATGGGATGAAGAACATTAAACCCTTGTGATCTTTTGAATCTTGCTGAAACATCTCCTATCGCATAGTTTCTAACATGACCCATGTGTATTTTCCCAGAGGGGTAAGGAAACATCTCTAGAATGTAATATTTTGGTTTTTTACTATTTTCATCTGGACAGAAAAGAGAGCTGTTTTCCCAGTTTTTTTGCCATTTTGCCTCAATATTTAAAAAATTATATTCCATACTCTTCTTTGCCAAAAATAATTTATAGTTTAGTTTTATATATATAACATGAATCTTCAAGATAAAAATTTAAAGAAGGATAAGATCAAAAAGAAGACCCGAATGCTTAAATCTTTGGGGATTGACGGTTTATTTATTTCTTTGCAACAAAAGGCTGACTTTAATAGTTTAATTGATAAGAATGTTATCCAACAAAATCAATTAACAACAACGAAAGTTCTCTTTATTGGAGAGGGGCTGGACTCAGCAGATTCTAAAGAAAGCTTTCTATTTAAGAATATAGTTAAGGCAATGAATATCCCTGCTGTAAACATTAAGATTCTAGATGTAGATACTCTGTCTTTTATGGACTACAAGCTCAATGGCAATAAAATGTTCGTAGACTTGCTAGATGCAGAAGTTAAGAGAACTGAACCAATTGTTTTGGTTTCTTTTGGTAGTAAAATTTCTCAAATCTTGTTAAAGTCTAACGCTTCGGTGACTAACCAGAGAAATAAGTTCTTTAATTTCCTGGGAGCTAAACTATTGTGTACATTAGATTTATCGCTCCTGCTTAAAGACTCTTCAAAGAAAAGATTGGTCTGGGAAGATATGCAAATGGTCATGAAGGAGGTTGCCAGTGAAGAATAAACTTTTTGGGGAGAATAGCCCATACTTGCTACAACATGCATCTAATCCGGTCAACTGGTATCCATGGGGAGAGGAAGCTTTTTCCCTGGCTAAAGAGAAGGACTTGCCTGTTTTTTTATCCATAGGCTATTCAACATGTCACTGGTGCCATGTCATGGAAAAAGAGTCTTTTGAAGATGAAGAAGTAGCCACAATTTTAAATAAAAGTTTTATTTCAATAAAAGTAGATAGAGAACAAAGGCCAGACTTAGACAGTATTTACATGGCGGTTTGCCAGATGATGACAAAAAGAGGTGGTTGGCCCCTAACTGTAATTCTGACACCTGACAAAATCCCATTTTTTGCTGGTACTTATTTCCCAAAGACTTCAACTAAGGGTTCTGTAGGGCTTTGTGAGTTTTTGCCGAAGGTTAAAGAAGTCTGGGATAAAAATAGAAAGGACATCCTTGTGTCTTGTGACTCTATCTTTAAGTCTTTAAAAGAGGTTGCCAACCCCAACATACCAGATAGTTTTGTTGAGAAAGAAGATTTAAAAGAAATATTCGAAAGTATCAAAGATTTTTATGACGAAAAATACGGAGGCTTTGGAGAGGCGCCGAAATTTCCTAGTCCACAGAATCTGATTTTTTTGTCTAAGTTTTATAAATTATTTAAACAAAAGGACTCATTAAGGATGGTAGAGCAGACTTTGACAATGATGCGGTTAGGTGGAATTTTTGATCACGTAGGCTTTGGGTTTCATAGATATTCTACCGATGTCAAATGGCTTGTTCCGCATTTTGAAAAAATGCTCTATGACCAAGCAATGATTATGGAGGCATTGGTTGAATCTCATGGCCTATCTAAGAAGGAATTATTTAAAAATACCGTGGAAGAGATCTACTTATATGTTAAGGAAGTTCTTAAGTCTGAGGAGGGGGGCTTTTTTTCTGCAGAGGATGCAGATAGCGAAGGTGAGGAAGGAGCGTTTTACACATGGGAGTTAGAAGAGATTCAAAGCATCTTAACTAAAGACGAAGCTGCTTTTTTTCAACACCTCTTTAGTCTTGAGTCAGATGGAAACTTTAATGAAGAAGTCACCAATAAAAGAAACGGTAAAAACATAATTTATTTGAAAGATGAGCTGGAAACTTTTTCTTCTATTTTTTCTATTGATCATCAGTCTATCTTAGAAGAGTCAAATAGAATCAAGAAAAAAATAAAATTAGTTAGAGATAAAAGGGTTCGACCAAGTCTAGATGATAAAGTGCTTACAGACTGGAACAGTTTAATGATTTCTTCTTTATCTAAAGCATCAGTTGTGTTTAGACGAGAGGATTATTTGGCGCTAGCAATTGAAAGTTTCGAATTTATTAAGAAGAAGATGGTT
Source organism: Candidatus Dadabacteria bacterium UBA1144 (assembly GCA_905181755.1). Classification (GTDB taxonomy): domain Bacteria; phylum Desulfobacterota_D; class UBA1144; order UBA1144; family UBA1144; genus TMED58. The sequence goes on along the minus strand of CAJIYY010000024.1, from coordinate 20,406 downwards.
CAGAAAGACTATTCATTGTTGCATTGCTATAGGAATGATGATGCCAGCATAGAGGGATTAGTAGATGACTATGCTTTTTTTACGAAAGCATGTGTAGATTTGTATGAGGCAACTTTAGATGTTTCTGTTTTGGCTTTAGGCAGAAAAGTTTGCGATAAAATGATAGAACTTTTTTGGGATAATGAGAAAGGCTCTTTTTATGCAACACCCGAAAGCTCCATGGATGTAATAGTAAGACAGAAAAATTTATTAGATGGAGCGATACCTTCTGGCAACTCTGTTGCCTTGTTTGGGCTAGCTAAAGTTGGTGGGTATTGTAATGATCCAGTTGTTCTGTCTAATGCCAGAAAGCTATCTCTACAGCTGGGGGAAATGGCAAAAAAATTCCCAATTAACCTTGCTCAATTTTTAGCAAATCACCTTGCTCTTTTATGTGAAAGTGTTCAAATTGTAATCATTAATCCTCACAAAGACCTAAGTTTCGACAACGAGGTTGTTAATTATCTAAGAGATTTTAATCATGACAACAAGCTAGTCTACTATATTGCTTCAGATCATGACTTAGAAAGTTATAAGCAAATTTTTAAAGGCTCTGATGATTTCCTACCTAAAGTTTCTGATAAATTCGAAGTATATATTTGCAAGGGTTATTCTTGCAATCTTCCAGTTTCATCTTTGAACGAGGTAAGGGAAATATTAGAGTAGCTATATTTTCATTTCTGCGGGGCTTTGATTTTTTTTAATATAAACCATAAGTATGTTTATTGCGGCGGGAGTTATACCGGAAATTCTTGAAGCCTGCCCTATGGTCTCTGGCTGAATCTTATTTAGTTTTTGTTTTAATTCATTCGATAAACCTGGAATTGTATCTAGATTCAAACTAGTCGGTATTTTCGTTTCCTGAAGTTTAGAAGCTTGTTCTATGTCCGCGTTTTGTCTCGCTATGTAGCCCTCGTATTTAATTTCATTTTCTACCAATGATTGTATTATTTGATCCTCAATTTTATTAAGCTCGGGGTTAAGTTGAATTAATTTATCATAAAAAACTTCTGGTCTTCTGAGAATTTCTTTAAATGAAGTTGGTTTTTTTAAAGATTTAGTACCTATTCCAATCAGGAAATCATTATTTTTCTTGTTGGGGACAATCTTGGCATCATTAAGTTTTTTCATTATGCTGTCAAACGACTTTCTCTTAGCAGTAAACGCATCGAATCTTTCCTGACTTACTAGCCCAAGCTTAAAGCCAATTGGAGTTAGCCTAAAATCGGCATTATCATCTCTAAGTAAAAGCCTATGCTCGGCTCTAGAAGTGAACATCCTATAAGGTTCATCAACACCAAGGGTAACCAGGTCGTCAATCAATATTCCTATGTATGATTCGGATCTTTTTAAAATTACAGGGTCTAAACTTCTAGCCTTTAGTGAGCTGTTAATACCAGCAACCAATCCTTGGGCAGCAGCTTCTTCGTACCCAGTTGTTCCATTTATTTGTCCTGCCATAAAAAGATTCTTGATTTTTTTGGATTCAAGTGAGTTTTTAAGATCTCTAGGGTCACAATAATCATACTCTACAGCATATCCAGGTCTCATAATTTCAGCATTTTCTAGACCTTTTATGCTATTAATTATTTTAATTTGTACGTCAACAGGAAGACTTGTAGATATGCCATTTGGATAAATCTCGGTGGTACTTAATCCTTCCGGTTCGAGAAACACCTGATGTCTATCCTTGTCTGCAAATTTTACAATTTTATCTTCAATTGAGGGGCAATATCTTGGCCCTATACCTTCAATCTGACCAGAGTACATTGGAGACTTGTGAATATTTGCTCTAATTATTTCGTGTGTTTTCAAGTTTGTATGAGTTATATGACAGGGCAGCTGTTTGTTCTGAACTGAAGAGCTTTCAAATGAAAAAAGTAAAGGATTAAGATCCCCAGGCTGCTCAATAGTCTGAGACCAATTAATTGTTTTTCCGTCTAATCTTGGAGGAGTACCAGTTTTTAGCCTACCTAAATTAAGACCTAGTTCTTTAAAGGAGTCTGATATCTCTCTAGTCGGAGCTTCTCCAGCCCGACCTGCACTAGTTTTTTTATCCCCTATATGTATAAGACCATTTGGGAACGTTCCTGGAGTAATAACAAGACATTTACAATAAAAAGTTTCTCCGTAAGACGTTCGTGCACCAACAATTTGACCGTTCTTTTCTACTAAAGAATGAATCAGTCTTTGTTTGACTACCAGGTTTGTTTGGCTTTCAATAGCTTTCTTCATATGTATTCTATAAAGGTTTCTGTCGGCCTGCACCCTAGTGGCCTGAACGGCAGGACCTTTTCTAGTATTCAGTCGCCTGTATTGAATTGAAGAGAAGTCGGCTGCTTTAGCCATTTCTCCACCAAGAGCATCTATTTCTCTTACAAGGTGACCCTTCCCAACGCCACCTATAGATGGATTGCAGGACATGATTCCGATTGTATCAATATTGGCAGTTAGAAGTAGAGTTTTTGTCCCCAACTTGGCAGAAGAGAGAGCTGCTTCGCATCCAGCGTGACCTCCACCAACTACTATTACGTCAAATTCAGTTAAAATCATGATTTTTAAATCTTATATGAAAATTAAAAAAATAAAAGAATTTTAAATCTGCTGAAAATACTAGATAATGATTCATATGACAAAGAAGATTGTTGGCATAACGTGTGATATAAAAGGAAAATTCTTTGAATCTGAGATTATTTATTCTCAAAAAGTAATAGATGCCGGAGCAGTACCTTTTTATTTGCCTATGGATACAACAAAGAAAAACGTATCAAAGATTGCTGCCTGTCTTGATTGTTTAATCGTTACAGGTAGCCGAGATATAGACCCATCTTTCTACGGAGAAAAGAAATCTAGGTCTATAAATGAGCTTGATAAAGATAGGACCTTGAGTGAACTTCTATATATTAATATTATGAAGAAAAAAAATAAAAAGATACTGGGAATTTGCGGCGGTATGCAGCTAATAAATGTAGCCTTTTCGGGGAGTCTTTATCAAGATATAGAGTTGAACATCCTTAAATCCATTAATCATAATAGCAGTTCAGATAGTAAAAAAGGTGTGAGACATACAATTCGTATTGCTCCAGATTCAATACTCTATAGGTTCTTTGGCAAATCAATAGGAACTGTTAATAGTTATCATCATCAGGCGATCAAGGTTTTGGGAAATTCCTTGATTGTTTCTGCGAAATCGAAGGATGGAATTATTGAAGCTTTTGAAGACAAGAGTGGGAGGGTCCTGGGAGTTCAGTGGCACCCTGAACTTTCTAAGGCAAAATCAGATTTTGAAGTTTTTAAATGGCTCATCGAACAATAAACAAAAATAAATCAGGATTATTTTAGTTAACCTATTAAAGTGAAATATATAAACATTAAAGGGATTAGGCAAAACAATTTAAAGAACATTAATGTAAGTATTCCACGCGGAGCGATAACTGTCTTGACTGGGGTAAGCGGATCAGGGAAGTCTACTCTAGCTTTTGACACTATCTTTGCAGAAGGACAAAGAAAGTATCTGGAATCACTATCAAACTACGCACGACAATTTATAGATAAATTTGAAAAGCCTGATTTGGACTTTATTTCCGGGCTTTCTCCAACAATCTCAGTTGATCAAAAAACATTTATGAGAAATCCTAGGTCAACCGTTTCCACAATAACTGAGATTTATGATTTCCTTAGACTTTTATTTGCTAGGGTTGGTGAAATCAGATGCTATCAGTGCGACTGTTTAATAGATTCAACTTCTTTGGATTCTATAGTAGCTATCGTCAGTCAGGATTATCAAGGTGATAATCTAGAAATTTATTTTCCAATAGCAATTGGAAAGAAGGGAGAGTTTAAGAAAGAGATAGCCGATGCTGCGAAGCTATTTTCTAAGGTTAAGATAGACGGCAAAATGTTTTCTTTAAATGATGTGATTGAATTAGAAAAACAAAAAGAGCATATAATAGATGTCTATGTTGACAGCGTTAAGGTTCAAAAAAAGAATTTTCAAAGAATTTCAGATTCAATAAAAACATCATTAAATTTCGGGAATGGAATCGTAGTTATAGAAGCAAAAGGAACTAGAAAGATTTTTAATAGAAACATGGCTTGTTCAAACTGCGGCAATACTTTTCCAGAGATATCCCCAAGATTTTTTTCGTTTAATAGTCCTTATGGCCAATGTGAGGAGTGTGAAGGCTTGGGGTACTTTGAGATGTTTGACCCTAAATTAGTAATTCCTGATTCTTCTAAGTCTATAAAGGAAGGAGCTGTGGCCCCATTTAAGAGGTCAGCTTTTTATAAAAAAATACTCAAAGAATTTATCTTAAGAAATAATATTAGTGAAACTAAACCATTTGCAGAACTTTCGTTGGCATCTCAGCAACTCATTATTGAGGGCAACAGCGAAGAATTTGAAGGGGTTGTCGCAATTCTAGAAAAGTGGTTTGAATCGTCTAGAGCTGAGGAAGTTAAAAGTGGTCTTTCTAAGTATAGACGGATAGAGAGCTGTTTTAGTTGCAATGGCCAAAGGCTTAGAGAGGAGGCTTTGAGTGTCTACGTGAAAGGACTGAATATTTCTCAAGTTTGTGGCTTAACCATAGAGAATGCATCTTTGTTTTTTAAAGATATTAATTTTAGTGGAACCTCAGGCTTAATCTGGGAAAAAATAAAAGATGAAATCACTTCAAGAATAGATTTTTTATTAAATGTAAGCTTGGGATATTTAAGTTTGGACAGAACTGCACCAACATTGTCTGGTGGCGAAGCACAAAGGATAAGGCTTGCCTCTCAGTTGGGAGCTAATCTTACTGGAATAACATATGTCTTAGATGAGCCCACCATTGGTCTTCACCCAAGAGACAACAAGATGCTCTTAAAGTCCTTGCGATTATTAAAGGAAAAAGGGAATACAGTAATAATTGTAGAGCACGATGAGGAAACTATTAAGAGTGCGGATTATGTCATTGATATAGGGCCAGGTGCAGGATTTAGAGGAGGATTGATTGTTGCACAGGGTACTCCGGCGGTGATTGCTCAAACTCCAACTTCTCTAACAGGACTGTATCTTTCGAAAAAAAAGAAGATAAAGATTGTTGAAAGCAAAACTGAAATAGAAAGCTTTTTTACAGTAAGAGGGGCAACTTTAAATAATTTAAAAAATATTGATATCTCTATACCAGTAGGAAAAATTACATGTGTAACAGGGGTTTCGGGTTCGGGAAAGAGTACTTTAGTTGTACAAACAATTTATGAATTATTATCAGTTTTGTTAAATTCTAAGAATAAATTTCTTCCTGACTTCGTTGCTGGGGTTGAAGGGGCTGATAGTTTCGATAAAATTATCAGCATCAATCAATCACCGATAGGAAGAACTTCAAGATCTAACCCTGCAACATATACTGCTATTTTTGGAACAATAAGGGAGATTTTCGCCTCATTGCCTGAATCAAAAATGAAAGGATTTTCGGCAGGCAGATTTAGCTTTAATGTAAAAGATGGAAGTTGCTCAGAATGTTCAGGAGCCGGAAGTATAAGGCTCGAGATGAGTTTTTTGCCTGACGTAAATATTCAGTGTGAATCTTGTGAGGGAAAAAGATTTGATCAAGAGACGTTAAGTATTTTTTATAGAGGTAAAAATATCGCAGATGTTTTAGATATGAATTTTCTTGATGCTGCAAGTTTTTTTTCAGGCTTCCCATTATTAAAAAATAAAATTGATGTGATCAATTCTGTTGGACTCGAATATTTAAAATTAGGACAAGATGCTACTACGCTTTCTGGCGGTGAAGCGCAGAGAATTAAATTGTCCAAGGAGTTGATTAAAAAAAATACGGGTAAAACTTTTTATATACTAGATGAGCCCACAATCGGCCTACATTATGAAGATATAGATAAGCTTTTGAGCGTTATATATCAGTTGCGACACCTTGGTAACACTGTTGTCATTATCGAGCATAATATGGAAATAGTTAATGCGTCAGACTACATATTGGATTTGGGACCAGACGGTGGAGCTTCAGGTGGGTATTTAACATTTCAGGGCTTAAAAAAAGATTTTCTTTCAGCTAAGAATTCTGAGACTGCTAAATTTTTAAGAGCACACATTAAAGAACTAGAAAGGTGAAGTAAATTTGGCCATTAGTAGAGAAAAAAATATCATAAGAACTAATATTTTAAGCATCACATATGAATGGGAATGGCTTGCACCTCTTTCAGCATTGGGAACTCTATCGGGGTAATCTAGTACAGTATGTGATTCCTCACCTACTTCGCTAGACTCTGCTTCTGAAGCTTCAGGCTCAGTGCTGGCCTTACTAGAAGGCTCTTCAACTGGTTTTTCTTCATTTTCACTCATGGCTTAATAATAACCTACTGATTATCTTATTGAAATATAATATTGATTTTTATTTTATTTAAGTGCTATAATATTAATGTCGTCATTTAACTCTAATTGCAGCGACTTTAAAGAATTGCTAAATAGGGCAAAGGTGTTATTCAATGCCTTTCCTCTTTGAGTTACAAATTAAAGATTAGGAGTTTGTTATGTCTAAGACAGTAAGTATCAATTTTGTTAGCTTTGCTGCTACTTGTTGTTGTAGAATCTCAAACTTGTGTTGTTGTAACTACAAATAGTTCTAGTTATAAGATTAAAATTTAAATATTTTCTGACTTCACTTGTAGTAAAGTCAGATGGAGGAATAAAATGGCAGAATATAAAAATCCCGAGTTGTTAGTTTCAACCGATTGGGTTCTTGAGAATAAAGATAAGCCAGGAATTAAGATAGTTGAATCTAACGAGGATATTCTTTTGTATGACATTGGTCATATAGAAGGCGCAATTAAATTAGATTGGGAGACTGAGCTTCAGGATAGTCTAATAAGAGACTATGTTAATAAGGAAAATTTTGAAAAACTTATGTCTTCTAAAGGTATTTCACCTGAAGATACGATAGTGTTTTATGGTGACAAAAGCAATTGGTGGGCATGCTATGCTCTTTGGACATTTAAAATATATGGACATGCCAAATGTCTTATTATGAATGGTGGAAGACAGAAATGGGTTCAAGAAGATAAGCCCGTGACTAGAGACGTTCCAGCTTCAGAAAATACAAACTATAAAGTCAGCGATATTAATTTGAATATTCGAGCCTTTAGAGAAGAAGTTAAAGAACATAGCGCTGCTTTGGGTTCTTTGATTGATGTTAGATCACCAAAAGAGTTTAGTGGTGAAATGTTGCATATGGAAGCTTACCCTCAAGAAGGTGCGCTTAGGGGCGGTCATATACCTAATGCAAAAAGTGTACCGTGGGCTACTGCCGCAAATGAGGATGGTACATTCAAGTCTGCTGATGAATTATTAGAGATATATCAAGGTGGAGCTGGGCTTAAGCCTGAGGATGATGTTATTGCTTATTGTAGAATAGGTGAACGATCTTCACACACTTGGTTTGTTTTAACCTATTTGCTTGGATATAAGAGCGTCAAAAATTATGATGGATCTTGGACCGAGTGGGGAAATTTGGTTCAAGCACCAATTGAAAAATAAAGAGGATTTTATTGACAAAAGATAAGCAGGAATTGATGGACTTTATACTAGATCATTATGAGAACCCCAGAAATGCGGGTTCTCTAAATGATGTAAGTGAAGATGCGCACAAATGTGATATTAAGCAGAATGGTGGCAACCCAGGGTGCGGAGATATTGTTACTGTTTGTCTTCAATTCCAAGATGGAATTATTACCGATTTTAAGTTTGAAGGTGAGGGTTGTATTGTTAGTCAGGCAGGTACTTCGATTATATCTGAAGTGGTAATCGGGAAGTCCAAAGAAGAAGTCTTAAGCATGGGGCCTGAGGTTATCACCGATATTATTGGTGAAGAGCTTGCTCTCTCTCGTCCAAAATGCTCCACTCTAGGAATCTCAACTGTTAAATTAGCCATAAGAGAGCTAGAAAGAGAAGAAACTAAAAAGCTTGCTTTAGCCTAATTCATTTTCAAACCCATTCTTTTGATTTATACTTACTTAGTTGACAAGCGAGGTGTCCGTATGACAAAAAAAAATGGAAAAACTAAAGGTAAAATAAATTACGAAGCAGCTTTAAAATATCCACTCTTCGAAGCTATTTTTAATAGAAGATCCAGAAGGTTTGGTTTGGGTATGGAGCTACCATCCGATAGTTCCCTAGGCTATAAATCAAAAATAGATCCAGTCCCTTTGACAGAGTTTCAGGAAGCTATGCTGGTTTGGGCAGGAACAGGATTAACAGGATTGTGTTTAGCAGATTTACCACCAGAGAATGGAATTGATTTGCTGTGTCAATGGACCGGTAGAACTTGGCCATCTGCATGTAATAACCACGGTACAGAGCTATTCTTTACTAATGACTCTGGTCTTTATTATGTGGATGTTAAAAACATGTTGCCAAAAGACAAAGAACTAGATGTCTTTTTTAGGCTAGATGTTAATGATAAAATTGACAGATTGTTAGAACTATATAGAGAAGGACTTGTTAAGCTTGAAGACGGTAGGGCTAATTTGCCAGACAAGATGCCAGGCCTCTTTGACTTTAATCAATGGAATACGAACAAGCCAGGGACTACAACATTTATTCCTGTCACTGATATAACTGAGGAGTATTTAAATTTACTAACACTTTATTGTAGTAGTACTTATGCCTTCAATATTTGGGATGAAAAAAATAATCGCTCTTGCGGTCAAGACAAATGGATTGCTTCTGGAAGAATAAAAGAAGAAGTCAAAATGTCACTCTATGATCTTGAGGTCAGAATACTTACAGGTCTCAATGTTGAACAAGCATTTATTTGCCAGAATATGTCACTAGCACTTCAAGCTCTTGGGTTAGGTGGTTGGACATTCACTGGTCTTATACCAAGGTTTACCCTAGGATCAAATCCGGAACTCTTTAAAGGGTTAGGTTTTAGATTTGAACAACCAAAGTCTGGTCCTACTAGACCTGTTGGTAAAGATGGAATTTTTGAAGGGTACTGCCCTCCTTATTACAAAGATATGTCAGAAGCTTTTGATAAAATGGATGAACATAAATGGGCTGCTTGGGATAGTAAAAAACCTTTTCCTTATGCAGAGCCAGATAAACATTTAGTTAAGGCACCAAGACCTACCGATACAACAAATGAGATTGTTAAGTCTGTTGCCGACTATATTTACAATACCTATGGATCCTTTCCAGCTTATGTCGATCCAATGTATATGAGATTAGTTTTCCAGGCTCAGAATATGGATTTGGATTTTTATGATAAATATTATCCTCCAGGTTCTTATACTGATCAACACGTTAATACCTTCAAGTATTTTCATCCTGATAAAGAAAATCCTTATACGCAGAAACCCGAGAAGAAACATCCTTGGGATAAATAAAAGTTATTTTTTGAGGGAATCCCATGTGTCTTTGGTTATTCCTTCTTCTCTTAGCTTCACCTTTTGAACTCTATTGGTAGGTGTCTTTGGTAGAGAATCTCGGAATCTTACAAATCTTGGAATCATAAATTTAGGCATTATTGGCTTTAAAAACTCTATTAAATCTACAGGACTAAGGTCCATATTTTCTTTTAGAACAAGCACAATCATTAATTCATCCTCTGAATGACGCCCTTGTTCGTCTAGCTTCACTGCTATTGCTGCGGACTCTTCGATGCTTGGATGGGTAGATATGAGATTTTCAACTTCAAAAGAGCTAATATTCTCACCTCTTCTTCTTATGTAATCCTTCACCCTATCCATAAAAAATATGTAGCCATCCTCATCCATTCTGCACAAGTCCCCAGTATGAAACCATAAGTTTCTAAAGTCTGAAACTGTCTTTTCAGGCATTTTATAATAATAATGAAGGCAGATATTTGGAATTCTTGGTCTCAAAACAAGTTCACCAGGCGTATCCCTTTCAAGTTCTTTATCAGTTTCAGGATCAACAATTTTTATTTCGTATCCTGGAGACTCTTTTCCGCAAGATCCAACCCTAAAAGGCTCATTAGGCCTAGTAAAAGTACATTGTCCTACTTCTGTTAGTCCATATCCTTCTGTAAAAAGAATGTTAAATCTATCCATAAATTCTTCAATGATATCGTGAGGTGCAGGGCTTCCAAGGACCAGCTCTACTTTATGTTGTTTCTCTTCAGGAACTTTGGGGGCATTCCACATGAAGTAAGACATTACTCCAACAAGATTGAATTTGGTTATTTCATAATCTTTCATCCATTTCCAAAATTTACTCGCAGAATACTTCTCTTCAACTACAACTTTGCAGCCGCTTATCATAGCAGGATAGACTCCCATAACCATTGCATTAGAATGAAAAAGAGGTAAACATGTAAAAACAGTATCACTTTCTGTGAGATCCATAATAGAGGAGTAATTCTGTGCAGATGAATAATCTGCAGCACATGGCCTAACAACACCTTTAGATTTACCAGTGGTACCAGATGTATACATGAGTCTAGCATGGTCCATGTGTGTAATTTCAACTTTCGGCTCATCTTCTGAGCCATTTAATATGAATTTATTCCATGACATGGATTCAATTTTGTTGAAACCATGTGAATCAAAATTGTCCTCATTGTTTCTAGTCCATACAATTACTTTTTCAATCTTTGGAATTCTATCTTGAATATTTGCCAGGCGCTCTAAATATTCTTCGGCAATGATGATTATTTTAGAGTCTGAGCTCTCAATTATATATTGAAGAAAATCCATCACATAGGCGGTATTAACAGGAACCATGATGGACCCATTTTTTAAAATCCCAAACCAGGCGAGACATATCTCTAGCGAGTTTGGCATATAAACAGATACTTTATCTGTTTTCTTTATACCCAGCTTATCCAAAGAGTTTGCAATTTTATTTGCTTGAATATTAACTTCAGAAAAGGTTAGAGCTTTATTGTTGCTGAATTGTAAAAAATCTTTATTTGGGTTGGAACTAGCCTGATCTCTAAGAACCTTAGGAAGTGTCCAATTTCTTTGATCGCTTTTTGTATTCCAATCATAGTCGAATTTATTTTTCCACTTATAGGTTGTTGGATAAGCCAAGTCTTTGATTGGGAATTTTTTCTTAGACATTATTGAAAAGCCTTCCTAGTTGGAACCGCTACAACCATTTCCATAGTTAAAACTCTAATTCTACTATCTTGAATTTTTGATATGCCCTTAAACCCAGCTTTTTCATAAGCACTTAGACCAGCCTCTGTAACAATCTTGTCACCACAAAGTTGGATAGTTAAAATTCCAAAATCTTCTCTGCTCTCTATAGCATCTTTATTTTCAACTTTAAAAGAGCCAATAATCTTTTCATCATCTTTATTTTGTGAATCAAATATTGATTGAACTATGTCACTTGGGTATGTGGGCGCATCATGTGAGCCTGAATTCATTCCCAGAAAGTATGCATATGGAAGATGAGAGCTTACCTCTCCTTCAACAGTAGATTTGATAGCCCCTCCATATCCAATAAAGTTTGATTTTGGAGTATGATGAACACTTGCATCATTGAGAGTAGAAATCTGTAGCCAGCTAAAATCGACAAGATTTATTGATTTTGAAAAATTTCCATCATAAGTCTTGCCTATCTCAAAGTCTTCAAAAGACTTTACCGGTGCACCATTTAAGCTCTTTGGTAAACCTTTAAACTCCAAGGGCATCATGTTTTCTGTAAGATGTATTCTTTCAGGCTGGTCCTGAACATTGGACTGAGCATCAAGTGTTTTTCCTTTGGATGCTCTAACTAAAACTTGCCTAACGTATTCAAGAACAATTTTGTTGTCCTGATTAGTTACTGTTGTACGAACTTGAACAGAGCCATTGGTGGCGCCATCCTTCTTAACTTCAATACCCAACACTTCTGATGTAGCGAATAAAATATCGCCTTCGTAAGCGGGAATTCCATACCTTAAATTTTTATAAGAGAGATTGGCAATAGCATTAAATGATATGTCATGCACGCTAAGTCCAAATCCAACATTAAAAAGATATCCTTGGCTTATTAAATCTGGAGTCTTAATTCCAAAATTTTGTTTTTTAATTTCAATGTTTGGGTCAACATATCCTAAAAATTGAGCTAGTTTTGAGTCTGTGCCAAGCTCGTAGTTTTTACTAAACTTTTTGATATATTCCTTATTTCTAAATGGGGTAACCTGGATGGCTCCATGATACAGTATTTCCCCTGGTATAAATTCTTCTATATGTTTTGATGAAACCAAATCCATTTGTTCCTCCGAAATAATTAAGTAAGATTACAATTTTTCCCATTCTTTTCAATCCTCTTTATAGGTTAGGTATGAAACAAGTATCCCTATTTCATAGAACACAACTAGTGGAATTAGCATGAAAAGCATAGAAAATACATCGGTTGTTGGGGTTAGGACGGCCGAAATTACAGTAGAAATAAGTATAGAGTATTTCCTTTTTGAGGATAGAAATTTTCCAGACGTAGCTCCAAATTTAGAAAGAATATAAATTATTAGAGGGTATTCAAATATTATTCCAAAACTGAGAATTAGTGAGGATAAGAATCCTAGAGTATCGCTTATGTTTGGAAGAGCTGTAATAGAGTCTGAAGAATATTCATTAATCAGAATATTAAAAGTAACTGGTGCGACAAATTTATAGCAACAAAATGCACCAATAAAAAATAGTAACGTTCCTAAAATAATAACAATTGCAGAGGTTTTCTTCTCTTGTTCATAAAGAGCTGGCTTAATAAATGACCATATTTCATAAATAATTAAAGGGAACGTTAAAATAAAGCTTGCTAGGAATGATATTCTGACATTCGACGATAGTCCTTCGATTGGTCTTGTAAAAATAATTTTAGAGTCAGAAGGTAAAGAGCTTGATATCGGTACGAGCGCTAACTCCATTATTAGCTCTCTATAATAGAATGCGGGAATAAACAATATGATCATTAACAAAACAATTTTTATTAAGCTTTTTCTCAAAATTCCAAAATGTTCTAGGAATGTCATTTTTTCTTCTGCGCCCATTGTTAAATTTTATACCTACCTATTTCCTTTTACAATTAATCCTTTTGATTGACATTGCTTGATTGCTAAAATATATTTTTCTTTTGTAACATCGGAGGAATATATTGAAGATATTAATTACTGACGGCCTTTCAAAAGAGGGATTAGCTTTGTTTGCTAATCATAAGAACATAGAGGTTGATGTTAGAAAGAAGACAGATAGAGAAGAGCTTAAGAAAATAATAAATAATTACGAAGCGGTAATAATAAGAAGCGCTACAACTATTGATTCTGAAATTGTCGAGTTGTTGGATGAGGGATTCAAGCTAATTGGAAGGGCTGGGATTGGTGTTGACAACGTTGATATAAAAGCAGCTTCGAAAAAAGGAATTATTGTAATGAATACTCCTTCGGCAAACGCTATCACTACCGCCGAGCACACTATTGCTCTCCTCTTTTCTTTAGCAAGGAAAACTCCTCAAGCTCATATGTCTATGCAGTCTAAGAAGTGGGAGCGTCCAAAGTTTCAAGGAACAGAGTTGTATGGAAAAACTATTGGATTGATTGGAATGGGTAACATAGGAAGACTGGTTGCGGAAAGAGCTCTTGGTTTAAAGATGAAGGTTATTGCACATGATCCATATATCGCAAAAGGTACTAATTTAAACATGCCAGTAGAACTGGTGGATATGGATGAAGTATTTAAGCTTTCAGATGTTATATCTGTCCATGCTCCTCTAACTTCTACAACGAAGAATCTTATTTCTAAGGGTTCTATACAAATGATGAAAGACGGAGTTATGATTATTAATTGCGCGAGGGGCGGCATAGTAAACGAGGAAGATATCGCAGAAGCTATTTCATCAGGAAAAGTTGGAGGCCTTGCTATAGATGTCTTTAATCCTGAGCCACCCGATTTTAAGTCGCCAATTTTTAACCTTCAAGAAGGGGTAGTCTTTACACCACACTTGGGAGCCTCAACACAGGAAGCTCAGATGAAAGTTGGAATTGCTATGGCTGAACAAGTTATTGAGTTTGCAAACGACGGAGTTGTATCAAATGCCTTAAACATGCCTTCGATGAGCAACGAGGTTTTAAATGAGATTAGTCCATATTTAAACCTATGTGAAAAACTTGGAATTTTTATGGGTCAAACATGTAAATCAGGCGTTAAGGAAATTATTGTTGAATATAGTGGGAATGTCGCTGAGACTAATGTGGCACCATTGACCATAACTGCTCTAAAGGGGTATCTATCTCCTATAATGAGCGCTCCTGTTACTTACGTAAATGCACCCTTGATTGCGGAAGAAAGAGGTATAAAGCTTACTGAAGCTAAAGTATCTAATGAGGATGAGTTTTCTAGTCTTGTTTCGGTTATTATAAAGACCGATTCAGAAGAACTATCAATCTCTGGATCTCTTTTTGGGATGAAAGAAGCAAGATTTATAAAATTAAACAACCAGCCTATAGACCTGATACCAGAAGGGAATATTCTAATGATACAAAACTATGACAAACCAGGAGTCGTAGGACTTCTTGGAGCAGCTCTGGGGGAGAAAAATATAAATATAGCCAGGTTATATCTAAGTAGGCAGGAGAACTCTGAGAAGGAAGATTACGCTCTAGCTTTCATCTCGGTTGACTCACCGGTTTCGGAGGACACCTTGGAAGCTATTGCTAATTTGTCCGAAGTTAAAAGTGTAGATCAGGTAATTTTTGGATGATAAAATCGTTTTCGCTGCCAGTAGGAATTAAGGAATACACAACTAAAGATGTAAAAAAAATTGATTTTATATCCTCTGTTATATTAGAGGAGTCTGAGTTGTGGGGATTTGAGAAGATAATTACACCTATTTTTGAAAATATTAATTCCCTAAATGTTGGATTAAAAGAAGAAACAATAAATAAGACAATAAAATTCATTGACCCACTTAATGGGGACGTTTTGGGCTTGAGGTCTGATGTAACACCGCAGATAGCTAGATATGTATCTAGCAATTACAAGAATGAGAAAATTCCACTACGCCTCACCTACAATGAAAGAGTCGTAAGGAACAATTACAAGGAAACCGGAACGAAGAGAGAGATTTTTCAGGTTGGTTGCGAACTTATTGGTTCCAATTCGATTGAATCAGACTTGGAAATCATCCTATTGGGAACGTCTATTCTAAAAAAATTGGGATTTACTAATCAGGTCGTAACACTGAATTCTTCTATATTGCTAAATTTTATATTTGATTCTTTGGACCCAATTAAAGAGGATATAAAGTTGCTCTTTCATAAGAAAGATTACAAATCAATTAAAAAATTTGGTCTTGATAATAGATTAAATAGTCTTCAAAAGGCATTCATTAAAGAATATTTAATACCCTTAATGCAGAACAAGAGTATTTTGTCTAAATCATTACCAGCTAAGATTAGACAGAATATTGTTAGAATAAATTCAATCGCAGAGATATTATCAAGGGCAAATTCTTCTTTGGATTTAAGAGTAGATTTCTTGGATGTTAAGAACTTTGATTACTACTCGGGAATGACATTTGATATTGCGGTTAAAGAAATTTCAGAAATAGTTTTATCTGGTGGAAGATATGATGAACTCATAGGAAGATATGGAAACAGTTTCCCTGCAGTCGGACTTGGAATCAATATTTTACCTTTAATTAAAACTATAAAGAGTGATGAATTAGGAGCACCTATCGTTGTTGTTGAGTCAGCGGAGATAGAATCCTTCATTTCGTCACTTGAGGTAAAAGAGTTTTTTACTTCTCAAGGTTTTATTTCAGTTATGTCTAGTAGAAAAAATAAGTATGACGATAAATTTGATTTGAGAATTAAGATTTCAAAAAGTGGTAGATTGGACCTGTATGATAATAAAAATCTAAAAATAGCTTCCTTCAAAACCTTTTCTGAATTACAAAAAGAGGATTTTTAATTTGACTAAGAAAATGAAAAACTCAGTTTTTGTAGGTGCTCAATGGGGCGACGAAGGTAAGGGAAGAATAATAGATTTGGTTTCTGAGAACTATGATATTATTGCTCGTTTTCAGGGTGGAAGCAACGCTGGCCATACAATCATTATTAAAAATAAAAAAATTGTTTTACATCATATTCCTTCAGGAGTATTAAGAAAAGGAAAAGTTTCTGTCATCGGCAATGGTACAGTTGTCGACTTAGCTACTCTAGTTAAGGAAATAAAGGGACTGAGAAGAAGCGGCTTTAATGTTACAGGTAAGAATTTAAAATTAAGCTCCTTAGCTCATATTATTGCCCCCTATCATAAAATAATCGATCAAGAAAGAGAATTAATGAAGGGTAACAATGCAATAGGAACTACAGGTAGAGGAATTGGACCAGCTTATGAGGATAAGGTTTCAAGGCAGGGTATAAGAGTTATTGATTTAGAAGACAAGAAGCTTTTAAACGAAAAGATTAATAATATATTAAAAGAAAAAAACAAGATTATTTCTAAAATATTTAACAAAAAAGGACTGAGCAAGAAGCTTATAGTAGAAGATCTATATAAAAATTATCGGTACCTTAGAGAGTTTGTTTCAGATACAGGGAAATTTCTAAATGAAAGTATAGCTAAAGATAAAAGAGTTTTATTCGAAGGTGCACAGGGAGTTATGCTAGATTTAGACTTTGGCACTTATCCTTTCGTAACCTCTTCTTCAACTATCTCTTCTAATGCCTCAGCTGGTTGCGGTGTTTCATTCTCAAAGCTTGGAGATGTAACCGGTATATCTAAGGCCTATACTACTAGAGTCGGACATGGTCCATTTCCGACCGAGATGTTTGACGACCAAGGCTTAACTCTTCGAGAGTTTGGTACTGAGTATGGGGCAACAACCGGAAGACCTAGAAGGTGTGGATGGCTAGATCTTGTGGCTCTGAAATATGCCGTTACAGTTTCTGGTATAAATTCATTAGTTCTCACAAAAGTTGATATACTGTCAATTTTTAAGAAAATTAGAGTTTGCACGGGATATAAATTAGAAAATAAAAAACTATCATCATATCCATTAAGATTAGAAGACCTAGCTAAAGTAAAGCCTATTTATAAAGAATTTCCTTCTTGGTCTATGGATGAATTATCTACAAATAAAGTTCCTAGAAGTCTAAAATCTCTAATTAAGTTTGTCGAATCTTTTCTGAAGGTCAAGGTTACGATGATCTCTATAGGCCCTGAAAGAGACGAAATAATTTATTTGTAAGCTTCTATTATTTTCTTTACTAATCTATGACGTACCACGTCATTTTCGTCAAAAGAGCAAAATTCTATTTCATCAATATCCTTTAAAATTGATTGAGCCTCTATAAGGCCTGACTTAGAACTTCTATCTAGGTCAATTTGTGTTACATCTCCTGTGATTACACACTTAGAATTAAATCCAATTCGTGTAAGAAACATTTTCATTTGCGAGGAAGTAGTATTTTGAGCTTCGTCTAAAATTATAAATGCATCATTTAAAGTTCTTCCTCTCATAAATGCAATAGGAGCTATCTCAATAGTTTGCTTGTCAATCAATCTTGAGACTGTTTCAGAATCTAGCATATCGTTAAGGGCATCAAATAGAGGTTTAAGATAAGGATCAACTTTTTCATTTAAATCTCCAGGTAAAAAACCAAGTTTTTCTCCTGCTTCAACAGCAGGTCTCGTAAGTATTATTTTTTTTACTTTCTTCATATTTAAGGATGCAACTGCAGTTGCAACCGCTAAGTAAGTTTTTCCTGTACCAGCTGGCCCTATACCAAAAACAATATCGTTTTTCTTTATTGAATCTATATATAATTTCTGATTAATACTTTTGGGCGCTATAGTTTTCCGACCTGTTGTTACACAAATAGTATCAAGA
This sequence comes from Candidatus Dadabacteria bacterium UBA1144, assembly GCA_905181755.1. GTDB lineage: Bacteria > Desulfobacterota_D > UBA1144 > UBA1144 > UBA1144 > TMED58. The sequence goes on along the minus strand of CAJIYY010000024.1, from coordinate 2,525 downwards.
AAAATGTCCTCAATAGTATGAGTTTTTTCGCTAATTATCTTTAACCCTGACTTGAAATCATTCTCTGAGGGGAAGTAGCCCTTAGATATTATTTTATAAAAATTCTGAATTAAATCTTTTCCTAAACTAACTTCTTTAGAGGGACCGGTTAAAATTAACTCATTTCCCTTGGAATGTATCTTAATGTCCAGCAGCTTTTCGATTGTTATAATATTAGACTGATTTGTACCATTTAAAATTTTAAACAAATTTACATTATCGAAAGTAAGTTTATCTTCAGTTATAGAATCTAATACAAGGCTCATAAGAATTTATAGAATAAATAGTAAACACAAAATAATAAAAATCCAACAATAGAATGAACACGTATTGTTTTTTCTTTGTTACTTTTGAAATAGTAAAGAATAAAGATTCCAAAAATAGCTATCTCCAAAGATGCTAATAGAAGTGAAGGAGAGGAGCCTAGCATAATGGATTTCGTATTAAATATTAAGGCTATAATTCCAAATATGCATATATTTGCCAAATTGCTTCCTATAACATTACCAATTACGACATCATGTTTTTTATATTTAAATATAGCCAATAACGAGGTGAATATTTCTGGAGAAGATGAGGCCAAAGCAAAGTATATCGAACCTATAAATGAAGCAGGAACCCCAAAATCGTTCTGCAGCATTAATCCAGTCTTCACAAGAAATTCAGAACCTAAGGCTAAAAGAAGGCTGCCTATAATTACATAAAGCAAGGTTCTTCTTATTGAGAAAGCTTTTGTTTCTTGTTTTAAATAGGTATTAGTTTCTTTGTTAGCTTTAAAGACGTATAGAATTATTACTGCAATAATCATCAATACAGAAAGTAGTTTTTTAACTACTAAAGAGTCGAAAAGATTTAATCCATAGATGCAAAAGATTAAAGTTGAAAAGATGCTAATTGGTATGAAGTTTTTAAATGCAAAGAAATTAAAAGAAGATCTTTGTTTAAATTTTATTAATATTGAAAGACCTAATACTAAGCATAGATTTGCAAAGTTGCTTCCTATAATTGTTCCATAAGCAATAGTGGATCCATTAGGAAGACTAATGGCTTTGGATAAGACAAATAATTCTGGCAGGGATGTTGCCCAAGCTATAAGAGTTATGCTGACAACCATCTCAGATATTTTTAATCTAGCAGCAGTAGATAGTGCACCTGAAATTAAAAAATCTGCTCCAAAATATAGCATCCCGATTGATGCAACTGTATATAAGAAAAGAAAGATAGTTTCTTGTGTAATTAGATCCATTAAGCTGTTAGCAGATCTATGGCTTCGATATATTTTTCAGAAGTTAGTGAAGCAATATTCTTTGGAAGCTCTGGTGCCGGTGGGTTTTTGTCCCAGCCTACAGAAGTTAGGTAATCCCTAACAAATTGCTTGTCATAACTTTCTTGTCCTCGACCTTCACCATACAAATCCTTAGGCCAAAATCGAGAGGAATCTGGTGTTAATACCTCGTCAATTAAGATAAGTTCATCACCTATAAGGCCAAATTCGAATTTTGTATCCGCAATGATAATTCCTTTTTCTTTTGCATAGTCATGAGCAGTAGAATATATCTCTATAGAAAAATCTCGAACTTTCTCAGCAAGTTCTTGGCCTATTATTCCAACACATGATTCAAAATCAATGTTTTCATCGCGCTCTCCTTGCTCAGCTTTTGTAGAAGGGGTGAAAATTGGTGTATCAAGTTTTTCTGATTCTACTAGTCCATCTTTAAGTTTAATGCCACAAATAGTTCCTTGTTTCTTGTACTCAGACCACCCAGAGCCAGTAATATAACCTCTAACGATACATTCAACAGCTAATGGTTTAGCTTTTTTTACTATCATAGATCTACCTTTAAGTGTTTCTTCGTGCTCTTTAAGTTTAGGGTACTGCTTAATAATATCGTCAGTTATAAAATGGTTTTGAATTATATTTTCTGTAAGAGAAAACCAAAATTTAGATAATTTTGTAAGAACTTCACCTTTACCTAAAATACCAGTTGGAAGAATTGAGTCATAAGCAGATATTCTATCACTTGATACAATTAATAGTGAGTCGCCCATATCATATAAATCTCTTACCTTGCCGCGATTGATTAGATTTTGATTTTTTAAGTTAGTTTCCAATATAATATTTTTATTTTCTATATCCATTAAACAATTATAAATTAATGAGAGCAAAGAACAAAATTTGATTTATATTTTTGTCCTCTATACAATATTTCATTTAGGAAGTATGAGCGCGTAGCTCAGGGGGAGAGCGCTTGCTTGACATGCAAGAGGTCGGTGGTTCAAATCCACTCGTGCTCATTTTATAGTATTTATGAATATATATATAAAGAATAAGCAGCATCAGGTTGAATCTAGCAAGACTATAGGCGAAGTTTTTTGTGCTTTAGAATATGATAAGTCCCTAATTGGAGCTGAAGTTAATGGAGAATTAAAAGATTTATTTTATATTCTAAAAGAAGATGAAAAAGTAGTTCCAGTATTCGAAAACA
>CAJIYY010000023.1 GCA_905181755.1 Candidatus Dadabacteria bacterium UBA1144 | reverse complement strand
TGGTTAGTATTAAATCTAATGTTTAGACTAATTAAACTTATAGTTGAATTCTTAAATAACTTGGACCGTCGTAATAGTTCTAATGGCTCTAGTGGAACGGTAACTCTAGACCCATCTGATAAAAGTAAAATTAAAAAATTGTTTTTTATAGTTCCTATCTTTTTTGGTGTCTTGGCAATTTTGTCTAGTATTTACACCATAGACCCTGGAGAGATTGGTGTCGTCCAAAGATTTGGGAAATTTTCTTCATACTCAGATCCGGGCTTGCATTTAAAAATCCCTTTTGTTGATAGGTTAACCAAAGTTAATGTTGAAAAAGTTAGAAGGATAGAGATTGGATTTAGGTCTGAAAGAGCAAGAGTAAATGTGTTACAAGAATCTCTGATGATTACCAAAGATGAGAATATTGTTAGTGCTCAGGCAATTATCCAGTGGAAGATTAAAGATCCTGGAAACTATTTGTTTAAAGTTAAAAATCCAATTTTAACAATTAAGAACTCAGCAGAAATAGCTCTTAGAAGTACTGTAGGTACTACTTTTATAGATGATGCGTTAACATCAGGAAGAGACAGGATTCAGATTCAAACTAAAGAGTTCCTTCAGTTGTTGCTTAATTCTTATAATTCAGGTGTTCAAATAACTGATGTTAAACTTCAAATAGTCGATCCTCCTGACGAAGTTAAGGATGCTTTTAATGAAGTTGTTAGAGCAAAAGAAGATAAAGAAAGATTAATAAATGAAGCAAAAGGTTTTTATGAAGATGTTATTCCAAAAGCTCGTGGTGAAGCAGAAAAAATGATTAGAGAAGCAGAGGGCTACAGGGAAAGAAGGATATCAACTGCACAAGGAGATGCTTCAAGATTTAATCAAATATATTCAGAATATAGAAAGGACAAAGAAGTTACAAGATCAAGAATATATCTTGAAAAATTGTCAGAGATTTTACAGAAACCTAAAAAAGTTATAGGTACAGATGCTTCAGGCGGTGCATTAAACTTACTTCAATTAGGAGATATTTTTAAGGATTAATTTATGAAAAAAAAGCTAATACCTATTTTAATTTTAGTAGTCTTTCTAATCCCATCATTCGTATATACGATAGATGAGACAGAGCAGGCAATAATTACAGAGTTAGGTGAATATAAGAGGTCAGTTATGACTCCAGGTATACATTTTAAAAAACCATTTATAGAAAAGATTTCTAGGTTTGAAAAAAGGATGCTCTCAACTGATGCACCTCCAGGACAATATCTAACACTAGACAAGAAAAGATTGGTAGTAGATTTTCTAGCTAGATGGAGAATTAATGATCCTATTGTTTTCTTTAAGTCTGTTAATAACTTATTTAGTGCCAATACTAGAATTGAGGATATTGTTTATTCTGAATTAAGAGAGGAGATGGCAACTCATAATATCAATGAAGTAATAGCTGAAAATAGAGAATTAATAATGGATAAAGTTAAAGCAGGAAGTAGCGAAAAGCTATCAGAGTATGGAATTGAACTCGTTGATGTACGTATAAAGAGAGCTGATTTGCCTGTGGAAGTTCAACAAAGTGTTTATGATAGAATGGTAGCAGAAAGACAGAGAATTTCTAAAAGATATAGATCTGAAGGTGAGGAAGAGTCTGCCAAAATAAGAGCTGAGACTAATAAAAATAGAGAAATTATTATTGCTAAAGCTTATGCAAAAAGTGAGAAAATAAAAGGTGAAGGCGATAAAAAAGCTACTGAGATTTATTCACTTTCTTATAGTAAAGACCCAGAATTCTATGAGTTTATGAAGAAGCTTGAATCTTATGAGAAAATTATTGATGAAAAAACGATAATCTTCTTACCTATGAATTCAAGTCTATTTAATTTGATACAAAAGAGAAGATAAAGTTTGGATACCTTTAGTCATGCCCTTTGGGGTAAAGCTTTATTCGGTTATAGGGGTTCTAAATTTTCTCCCTTCCTATTCGGTGCCGCACCAGACCTAATTGCCTTTCTCCCTTTCTTTATTTTTAAGCTTCTATCCAGAAGCTCAAGTACTGATATTCTCGGAAAGCCCGAGATAGTTGAGATACCTCTATGGGTCTTTAATTTATATGATTTTTCGCATAGTTTCATTACAGCCTTTTTGTTAGTTGGAATTCTGCTTTATTTTAAAAGAAAAATATTCGCTTTTGCTGCATTATCTTGGCCATTTCATATTTTGCTAGATTTTCCTTTCCATACGAAAGAATTCTTTCCTACTAAAATATTCTGGCCTTTTAGTAATTTTTCTGTAGATGGGATTTCCTGGGCTACGCCGGAAGTTTGGCTTACTAATCTATCTTTTTTATTAGTATTCTTTTTTTGGAGATTTAAAGATAAAGTTAAATCAAAGCTCTAGCTTTATTTTCTTCCACAGCTCGTATGTTACTTTAACATCCTGGACACAGTAGACCATCATTTCCTCACTATAAGTGTCCCAAGGGCCAGTATAGTCACCTTTCTGATTACCAAGCCTGTATCCCCATGCTTTGAGTGAATGCCTTCCTCTTAATTCTAATGGAATTCTCTCTTCTTTATTGTCATCTTCAATTATTTTAGGCCAAATCTTTCTAGCGTATTCTAAGGTATCGAATATTTCACCCTTTGGATTAAAGTTATATATTTTTTTTATTCCTGGTATATCAAATTTTCTTATGTTGTGTCCTATTAAAAGCTCTGCTTTCTCAAGATATTCTATTCCAGATTGTATGTTATCCCTAAATTCGAACACTTCATTTGTGTCAACATCCAAAGTAGCAAAGCAATGAACTAAAGTCATACTAGAAAGAAAGCCATCTGTTTCAATATCAAAAACTATTTTCATATTATGTGAATATGGAAATTAGGACACCAGCTGCTACAGCAGACCCAATAACTCCTGAAACATTTGGACCCATCGCATGCATTAGCAGTATATTAGATGAGTCTTCCTGTGTACCAACCTTACTTACCACTCTTGCAGCCATTGGTACAGCTGAAACTCCAGCAGCCCCTATGAGCGGGTTTATAGGGTCTTTGCTCAGCTTGTTCATTAGTTTCCCCATCAATACACCGGTAGCTGTTCCTACGGAGAAGGCTACAAGACCAATCACTATAATTCCTAGCGTCTCAGGTACAAGAAACTTTTCAGCTGCTAGCTTTGATCCAACAGCAAGTCCAAGGAAAATAGTTACAATATTTATTAAAGAATTTTGCATTGTATCAGAAAGCCTATCTACTACTCCAGATTCTTTTAGGAAGTTGCCAAAACATAATGCTCCTACAAGTGGTGTCGCATCAGGTAGTACTAAAATGCAAAGTATAAGTAATGTAATAGGGAAGAAAATCTTTTCTAGTTTGTGGACCTTTCTCAGTTGTATCATCTTAATTTTTCTTTCCTTTTCTGTTGTTAAAGCTCTCATAATTGGAGGTTGGATGATTGGTACTAGTGCCATATAAGAATACGCCGCTACAGCTATTGCACCCAGTAGATCAGGAGCTAATCTAGAAGCGATGAATATTGCAGTTGGACCATCAGCACCACCTATAATACTAATTGCTGCAGAATCTTGTAACGAAAAATCTATTATACTTGTGGTTTGAGTTAAGACTACTGCTCCTACAAGTGATCCAAATATTCCAAATTGAGCTGCTGCTCCTAGTAGAGCTGTCTTAGGATTTGCTATTAATGGGCCAAAATCTGTCATCGCACCTACACCCATAAATATAATAATTGGAAAAAGTCCGTTCTGTACACCTAAGGAATAAAGTATTCCTAGGAATCCATTTGGACCAGCGATCTCAGCAATTGGTATATTAGCCAATAAGCCACCAAATCCAATTGGTAGTAGTAGTAGTGGCTCAAAGTTTTTAGATATAGCTAAGTAAAAGAGTAGAATACAGATTAAAATCATAATTATTCTACCAAAACTTTGAGAGAATTTTGACATAGGTTCTATTTTCTCAGGCCCAAGTCTTCCTTCTACTGGGTTAAATAGTTCATGTATGCCCGTTGATTTATAGAAACTTTTGAATAGTTCCTTGATATTTTTAGATTTATATTCTTTCTGTTCAACCTTAGTATTTGTAATATCAGCTGCGTATGATTGGTTTGAAATACCAATAAATAGAAAAAGAACTAGAATAGGGATAATTATTTGTTTAAAAATAAGAACTTTATGAGACATTTATTATTACGTCTCCTTCTTCAACATTTTCACCTTGATTAACTTGTATCTCAACTACAGATCCACTTACACCAGCTTTGACCTCAATTTCCATTTTCATTGATTCTAGAACCATGACTGTTTGGTCTGGAGTAACGTTATCTCCTGGAGAACATAGTATTTTAAACACAACACCATTTACTGGTGCAAGAACGTTCTCTGTATTACTTTCAGATTCTCCTGCTTTATCTTTTACTTTCTTTATGCCGGAGACCTGTACCTTTCCTAAAGTTGAAACAGTCTCTGCATCAGCACCTGCTGCTACTTGAACATTGTACGACTCACCATCAAGAAGTATTGTATAAGTGGAGACTTTGTCTTTTTTAGGGGTCTTTTCCTCGTTACCGTATTGGTTTTCATCATTATTTTTTCGAACATTAACTTTCGTTTTACCTTCAAGGAATTCTATTCCCTTTTCAGCACAAGCCGCAGCAATAAAAGTATTTTCTTCCGTCTCTTCTAATCCTTTTTCTTTCAATATACTATTCCAATAAGATAGACTTTTTCTTTCGTCTCTATCCGCTATATCAAGAGGATTCTCAGTTGTAGGTTCAAGTTTTAGTTGTTCTGATGCCAACTTTACAATGTCGGGGTCAGGACTTGTTGGAGTTTTACCAAAATAACCAAGAACCATCCTGCCATAACCATCAGCAATCTTTTCCCATTTTCCAAACATTACATTGCTAAATGCTTGTTGCCAGTAAAATTGAGATACTGGTGTAACAGAAGTTCCATAGCCACCTTTTTGTACAACTTCGCTCATAGCCGCAATAACCTCAGGATACTTGTGAAGAATGTTATTGTCCCTCATCATTTGGGTGTTCGCTGTAAGTGCTCCACCCGGCATTGGTGAAAAAGGAATCAAAGGAGAAACTCTTTTTGCTTCTCTTGGAACATAGTAATCTTTTAGCAGGGAAGCAAGACATTCTTTAACTTTCATTAACTTGGAAGACTCTAGGTCGCTTAGATTGTATTCCGTATTCTTAGTTGCATGTAACATGGTCAAGATGTCAGGTTGACTAGTCCCGCCTGACACAGGCGCAATTGCTGTATCTATACCGTCTACACCTGCTTCAAGAGCAGCCAAATAGCAAGAAACGCTAATACCAGCACTTTCATGTGTATGAAATCTAATATGCGTATCTTTAGGAAGAATTTTCCTGGCCATTTTTATAGTGTCGTATACTTTTTTTGGATGTGCGGTTCCACTAGCATCTTTAAAGCATAGAGAGCTAAATTCTATTCCTGAATCAAGAATGTCTCTAAGTATCTTTTCATAGAATTGAGCGTTGTGAGCACCAATGCAACCAGGAGGAAGATCCATTATAGTTATAACTACTTCATGATTTAGATTGTATTTATTTATGCATTGAGCGCTATATTCTAGATTTGAAACATCATTAAGTGCATCAAAGTTTCTTATAGTTGTAGTCCCGTGCTTCTTGAAAAGTTTGGCATGCAAGTCAACTATATCTCTACTGCCTGTATCAAGCGCCACAGTGTTTATGCCTCTTGATAAAGTCTGTAAATTTGCATCTGGCCCTGCAATCTCCCTGAATTTATCCATCATATCGAATGCATTCTCATTTAAGTAAAAGAAAAGACTTTGGAACCTTGCTCCGCCTCCAAATTCAAAATGAGTTATTCCTGCTTTTTTAGCTTCCTCTACTGCAGGCAAGAAGTCTTCCATTAATACTCTTCCACCAAAAACAGACTGAAATCCGTCTCTGAAAGTTGTATCCATTATGTCTATATATTTTTTACTCATACAATTAGATGTTCACATTCAATTTGATAGCAAATAAATCAATTTTTTGAATTTTTTTCTATATGGTGTTTTACTGCTGCAGAAATAATAGCAACTTTTTTAGCATCAGTTACTTCGTTCTCGTTAGAGATAGAGGTAGTAGAACTATCGTTCTTTGAAGCTATAAAGTAATTTATAAGTTTTCCTTGCGCCTTGAGTACTAAGACCATTATGACTAGAAATGCAAAAACTACTGACATTCCAATTATCATAAAATTAACAGATTCACCAATCACTGTGAAACACTCCTTATTATCATTTTTTTTATCCTTTCTTATTCTAGTAAATAAAAAGAGTAAAAACAATCAAAAAGATTATTATTTTTGAAATATTGTATTGACAATTGGAAATTATCGTGGCATCTTATGGGCTTCATGAGTGATAAAGATATGAAAAATCAGGCCCTAGCTTTGTTAATGAAAGAGATACGTAAGTTGGACTATTTTAAGTGTATAACCAGCTCTAAAGCTTTAAATCTAGCATTTCACGTTGTAAGCGAAAGGATTGGATCATCTGTCGACTTTGTTAAAGAAAATGCTGAAATGGATCAATCTCTTAAAACTTTAATTGCAAAACATTAACCTTATTCAATAGACTTAGAAACTACAAAAACAGCTAAAATCTCAACAATCAGAAAAACTATGATGGAATTTAAATCTATTCCAACCTCAGAGTTAGTAAAAAGCCTACCAATTGTTACAGCTGGATTAGCAAAACAGGTTGATGATGTAAAAAGAATAGCTGACAAAATATATGAAGCTACTAGGATAGGGACACTTGAAGGGGAAAATTTTTCACCATGAATTATCACTATTAGCAGACCTAAAGTTGCTATAAATTCTCCAAGCAATATATTTGTTCCAGATCTGTCAACTTCAGAGATTGCGATTGGACCTTCACCAAACATAAGATGGACACAGATTACAGCAGAAATTGCACCTAATATCTGCATTATTGAATATAAAGCAAAGTCTTTTGTATTAAGATTCCCTCTAAGTAGCATCATTAAGGAAACTGCTGGATTAAAGTGTGCACCAGAAACTTTCATAAACAAGGTTATGTTGCAAAAAAGAATCGAGCTCGCTGCTAGCGCGATAGCGAGTAACGCTAGATAGGATGGAGTGTTCATGCTCTCCATCATAAATGCTGTTCCCACTATAGAGAGCAGTAGTAAAAATGTTCCATAAAATTCAGCTACATATCTATTCATAGAGATTAATCTAACAGATAAAATAAATTTATTAAGTATTATTTTATTCTATGAAGAATGATGAACTTAAAATAATTTTCCTGTCCGATATGCACCTCACTCACCAGGAAGATTTCTTGGGAATTGATACTTTTGCTTCTTTTAATTCAACAGTTACTCATATTCAAGAAAACCACAATGATGCAGACTATGTTGTTCTGGGTGGCGATTTCATTCAGGATCAAAAGAAAGAATCTTTTGAATTCTTTTATACTCAAATTCGAAGATTAAAACCTTCTTTGCTGTACGCTAGGGGAAATCATGATATTTCAGACAAGTTCTACTCAAGTCTAGGGTCTGAATCTGATTTTTTTATATCAACAAAGTATTGGGAGATCGTAATGTTGGAAACCTATAGCAAGGGTAATAT
>CAJIYY010000022.1 GCA_905181755.1 Candidatus Dadabacteria bacterium UBA1144 | reverse complement strand
AAACTTACGCTTTTAACCTAGATATTTTTATTATGGAGCCTCGAATTGGACAGTCAAAAACAGAAGAAGACTCTTAAGAAAAGAGTAATAGAGTACCTGGGATATGTAGTTAGCTTCCTAGCTTTGTACTTTGTTTATAAATATGTTGTAAATATTGACCTTGAAGCAGCTAAAGAAAAAATAAGCTATTCGTGGATTCCTATAATTTTAATTTTTATATCTATCTATGTTCTTCTAATGGGTTTTCTGGCAACTGGTTGGAGGTATATGCTTGAATTACTTCATGGCTCTGACCTACCTAAGTGGAGAATCATTGGAATTTATACAAAAACTCAAATTTATAAATATATACCTTCAAATTTAATGCATGTTGTTGCTAGGATATATTTTGCCACTAAACTTGGCCCTTCTAAAGCGAACGTTGTTCAGAGTTATTTTCTTGAGATAGTCTTTATGGTCTTGATTGGTCTTATAATCGTTTTAACCTCTGTCTATATTGGAGCTTTTTCTCTATCTGACGAATTAATATCCAAAATTAGAGATTTTTCTGGAGGTAAAGTTAAAGCGTTTTCGTTTGGTATCTTAATTTTTGGTGCTTTGGCTATAATTTTCTATTTATTTAAGGCACTAAGGAATTACAAAACTTCACTTTCTTCAGGAAATATAATGAGAATATTAAAACTCTTTGTATTACTTGTTTGTTTCTTCTTTGGAATGGGATCACTTGAATTTTTTGTTTTTTCGAATCTTCTTGGTATGGATATTGGATACCTTTATGTTGTATCCCTCTTTACTATTACTTGGCTTGGAATGTTTATCATTCCGGGAGCACCAGGTGGTATCGGAATAAGGGAATTTATAGTTATAGCTCTATTGGCTCCTATATATGGACCAGATGACCCAACTATTGGTATATTGATTTTTAGAGTGGTAACTGTTCTAGGAGATGCACTTTTACTGCCTATAGGGAGTATCTTTGTTCCTGAGGAGATATCTGAAGCAAAAGAAGTTTAAAAAATGGTTGACAAGTAGTCTCCTTTTATGTAAGTTGTATACATCAGGTTGAGTTAGAGATAAAATAGTTTGTCTCACGTAGAAAGCTAAGAGATTAGCACTAAAACTCAATCTTTTTTTTCGCCCTTTTTACTTTAATTTTCATGCAACCCGCACTCAGTATTACTTTCTTCTTCCCAATACCATCTGCCAGACCTATTTTTATCTCCTTGTTTTACTGAACGAGTACAAGGTAGGCAACCAATTGATGGATAACCTAAGTCGTGCAGCTTATTGTAGGGAACATTGTTCTCTTTGATATAGTCAAAGATTTGCTTGTATGTCCAATCCAATAGTGGATTGTATTTGATGATGAGTTTATCTCTATGCTCAAGCTCTATTCTCTTAGACCTAAGTCTGTTTTGATTTTGCTCACTTCTGATACCACTAATCCAAGCATCTAATTCTGACAAGTGTCTATTCAAGGGTTTAACTTTCCTAATGTCACAACATAGTTTTCTATTCTCAGTTGATTCGTAAAAGAGATTCATGCCCTTCTTCTCAACCATCTCTTTTACATCAAGAGGCTCAGGAAGCAGGATATTTATCTTAATCTCATATCTTGAAGAAATCTCATCAATTAAATCATAAGTTTCTTGATTTAGTCGACCTGTATCTATAGTAAAGACGTCTATCTCCAGATTCCTTCTCTTCATTATATCAATTAAGACTACATCTTCAGCACCCAGGCTTGAGGCAATTTGCACTTTGCTCCCATGACTATCTGATATAAAATTTAATAATTCTTCTGTAGAATTAGCACTTCGTTCTTTAACTGCTCTTTTATAAAATTTTTCTATATCTTTCATTTTTATCCTTTAACCAAAGCATTCGTGACAAGAAATGATATAACAACACATACAATCGGAGTGAATATCCAGAATGCAACAATTTGAGCAACGCTTTTCTTTTTAAAAGTTTCTTTGAAACCTGTTGAAGAGCAGGAAAAACCAATTATCCCTGATGTAATTATTTCTGCCATAGAAATAGGAATACCGTAGAAAGAGGCGAAAGCAAGGAACGTTCCAGCTGTGAAATTAACCGAAATTGCTCTTACAATTGAAAGAGAGGTGATTTTGGTTGCAATTTTTTCCATAATCCCGCCTCCAAATATTAGAGCTCCAAGTGCCATAAAAAATCCTGATATAAGTGCCGCATCTTTGGCAGAGATTAAGTCTAGTCCTACTATAGGAGCTGCAGCATTCGCTGCGTTATTTGCCCCTGCAAATAGTGCTAGAAAACATGCAGAAGTAATTAACAGAAACTTGAGTGATTGGTTTATCTTTTGTGTACGCCTTCCGTTCATGTTGATCAGCTTGTCAATTATTTCGAAGTAGAGATATTTCCCAATCAAGTAGTTAAGTAGCCATATGGCAATTGGAGTAACTACCCACCAAATTATAATTTCTTGCGCCTTGTCTACATTGATAGAGTTCAGACTTAAGCCGATTCCAAATATCGTACAAACTACTATGTGAGTTGTAGCGATTGGTATTTTTGATCTATTTGCAACTAAAATACATAATATTGGAATAATTAGTATGAGATATATAAGCGAATTTTCTATTTTAATAAAATCAATCTGCAGTATTCCTTTTCCTACAGTTTCTACTACTTTCTCTCCACCGAAAGATGCACCGAGGAATACAAAGATGAAAACGAGCGACATAGTCCCAAGCTTGGAGAGCATCTTCGAGCCATATACTGTAGCCATTGAGGAGGCGGCGTTGTTTGCTCCAATGTTAAAAGCCAGCAAGAGGCTTAATAGAGAAATTAATAGAATTTCCATTATTCTATAATTCCAGCACCAACTGTATTGTTTGATTCAATATCAATTATAATTAATGATCCTAAGTTCCTATTCGATTCATAGGAGTCGTTTACAATTTGATTTTGAATCTTTATTTCGACTTTTCCAATATCATTCATTTCTAAGCTATTAGATGAGTCTGTCTCTTTTAGTGATTCAATATCAACTTTATTTATTATTTTTGTTACTATAGCCTTAGAAATTTTATTAGAATGTTTAATGAGATATTTTTTATCTAGAACTAGAGCTTCATTGCTCATCCAACATACCTGACAATTTATTACGCTACTAGTTCTTGGATAATACTCTACATTGGCAATTAAATCGCCTCGTGAGATTTCAATTTCATCCTCTAGAAGTATAGTCCCTGATTGGTTTTTATTTATTTCTTCAGAGTACGAATCTGATACTAAAATATTTTTTATTACTGATTCTTTTTTACTAGGTAAAACTTTAATCTTCTCACCAATTTTAAACCTACCTGATGTTACTGTTCCCATGTAGCCCCTAAAATCTTTTACATCTTCATTGTCCACTCTAGATATAAGCTGAACAGGAAAGCAGTTTTGACCAGTGTTACTTTCTTTTTTAAGATTAACGTTCTCTAGTAAGGAAATTAGAGTTTCCCCTTTGTACCAGGGCAAATTGGTCCCTCTACGAACAATCATGTCTCCATTTAGAGCTGATAGAGGAACAAAGTTAATAGATTCAATAGAAAGGTCCTTGGATATTTCCTTAAAGTCTTGTCTTATTGATAAAAATTTCTCTCTACTATAATTGACTAGATCCATTTTATTTACAGCAACAATTATATTCTTAATTCCTAATAAATAGCTTATGTAGAGATGTCTTCTTGATTGCCTTAATACGCCTTTCCTTGAATCAATCAGTATAATTGCTAAGCTTGAGTTGCTTGCTCCTGTGAACATATTCCTAGTATATTCCTCATGACCTGGAGTATCTGCAATAATGAACTTTCTTTTTGGAGTTGAGAAATACCTATAAGCTACATCTATAGTTATCCCTTGTTCTCGTTCATCCTTAAGACCGTCTGTAAGATGAGCGAGATCAATCGTATCTAAGTTCTTAGATTTTGAGTCCTCTTCTAGGGCTTCAAGTTGATCTAAGAATATTTCTTTAGAATCATAAAGTAGTCTACCTATCAGCGTTGACTTTCCATCGTCAACGCTACCAGCTGTAGCAAATCTCAGGATTTCTGTGTTGTCTACCATCTTAGAAGTACCCCTCCTTTTTCTTGTCTTCCATTGAGTTGGAGCCATGGTCAATTATTCTTGTCTCTCGTTCACTTCTTTTTGCTTCGACAGTTTCCTGTATAAGCATCTCTATATTGGTAGCATTAGATCTGACTGCCCCAGTGCATGGCATACAGCCTAATGTTCTAAATCTAGATTCAACTTGAATTGATTCATTATTTTTTAGACTATCTGAAGGTATCAAGTTTTTACCTTGGACTATCACATTCCTTTTTTTTGCAAAATATAATGGAACAATTTTAATTTCTTCGTGCTTTATGTAGTTCCATATGTCAACTTCTGTCCAACTCGATAAAGGGAAAACCCTAACAGATTCATTTTCATCAATTTCACCATTATAAATATTCCAGAGTTCAGGTTTTTGAGACTTGGGGTCCCATTGTCCAAAGGAGTCTCTAAATGAAAAGACTCTTTCCTTGGCTCTTGATTTTTCCTCGTCTCTTCTGGCTCCACCTATTGCAGCATTAAAATTATATTTACTTAGTGCGTCTAGTAGAGCTTGAGTCTTTAATGCCCCACAGCATTTTGCCACCCCATTTTTTGACGGGTGAAACTCTTTGCTTATTGCATCTTCATTTCTATGGACGATCAAGTTTGCTCCAATCTCTTTTGCAAAAGAGTCTCTGAATTCGTACATTTCTCTAAATTTATAACCTGTATCTACGTGAAGAAGTGGAAAGGGAATCTTAGAAGGAAAGAATGCCTTTCTAGCTAAATGAAGCATTACACTTGAATCCTTACCAACGGAATATAGCATTACAGGGTTTTTAAATTCTGCTACAACCTCTCTGAGTATAAATATTGACTCACTTTCAAGCTCTTTTAGATATGAAACTTTGTTCATCTATTCCACTACACTCCTTAATATTTCAAAATCTTTCTTATTGCAAAAATCTCCAAAAGGCTCTTCTGTAGTCTCTCTATTTTGTTTCCAGTAATTTATTAACTTAGAAATTTTATCTGCAAGTTCGAAATCATCAACTAGTTCCATAAATAGTTTGTTTAGCCTTGTGCCATAGAAATCCCCACCCAAATAAATATTATATTTATTTGCTGTTGCCCCTATAAGTCCTATCTCAGAGACAGGAGGTCTTGAGCATGAATTCGGACACCCGCTCATTCTGATTTTAATTTTCTCACCCCCGAGGCCCCTAAGGTCAAGCTCGTCAATCAAAGAAGGAAGGAATCTTTCGGCTTCTGCAACTGCAAGACTACATGTTGGCAAAGCAGGGCAGGCCATTGAAGCTAATCTTAAGTTAGAGTATTTTTCGTTTGTATCTATACTATTCTTCTTTAACAGGTCTTTTATCCCTTGAACATCATCTTTGTTAACATTTACTAAGATCAAATCTTGTGTTGCAGTTAATCTAGTTTCAACCTTATATTTATGAATTATTTCCCTAAGCCCGGACTTAAGTTTTACTGAGTCTGTATCCTTAATACGACCATTTTCAATAAAAATTCCGCAATAAAATTTCCCCTCTTGTTTCTGCTTGTGCCACCCGTAGTAATTATCCAACTTAGTAAGAGATTTTTTGATATATGTTTCTAGCTTGAATCCTAGCCTAAGCTCTAGTTCGCTCCTAAACTTTTCTACACCCCAATCCTCTAACAGATATTTCATTCTTGCTTGTTTTCTGTTAGTCCTCACACCATGGTCTCTTTGGATGCTTATTATGGCCCTCACGACCTCTAATACTTGATCTTCCTGACACATTCCTAGCTCATCAGCAAGTCTAGGGAAAGTTTGCTTCTGTCTATGGTGACTTCCTAAACCTCCACCGACTAAGATATTAAAGTATTTTTGTTCTCCATCTACTATCGGAAGAATTCCTATATCTTGAGTGTAGATGTCAATTGAATTATCGAGCTGGTGACCAACGCCGATTTTAAATTTTCTAGGAAGATAGGCCTTCTTGTATAAGGAGTCTTCTTCAATTTTATCTTGATTCTTCTTAGTTAGGACCTTCTCTCCATCAACCCAAATCTCGTAGTAGCCTCTTGACTTAGCTAGGGTCTCCTTGTCAATCTCCCTTGCTAAGGACTGAGCATCGTAGCTTAGATCCTCTCTAATATCAGATATTGGTGATGCCACCGTATTCCTTACTATATCTCCACAGGCACCATAGGAAGTTATGAGATTCTCATTTAATGCGTTTACTAATTTCTTAAGATTTTTCTTGCCAATCCCATGAAATTGAAAACATTCTCTAGTCGTAATTCTTAATGTTGGATTTGCCCACTCATTTGTAATTTCATCCATTATGACCCATTGCTCTGGGCTTATATTCCCGCCACCTGGGTTCTTCGTTCTAATCATAAAGCTATAGTCTTTTTCTAGGCCAGCCTTCTGCAGCGATTTTCTTTTATCTCTATCATCTTGCTGGTAAATCCCATGAAACTTAAGAACCTGCTCGTTATCAGAGGAAAATTTGATTGTACTTTCATCAATTAACTCGTTTTCGATAGTTCCCCGTAACCCATCACTTGATTCTTTTATTCCTTCATTTTTTACTAATTTTACTTCTTTCATTTAAACCCTCCAAGGTTTTAATATTAAAAAGTGATATCAATTTGATATATCGGACGAAATTTTTCGCCGGTTCGTAAAGTCGTTAATTCGAAATATCAAATTAGACTTATTTTATTATTTGTTACAACAACAAGAGTTTGAGTGCTTAAAGTAACAAGAAATAATCTCTGTTACAGATAAAAGATTTTGAACATTAATCATAACAAACTCCACAATTTAATTTGTAACTCAAAGAGAAAGACACTGAGCAGCATCCTTACCCTGTTTAGCATTTATTTTATGTCGTTGCAAGTAGAGTTAAATGACGACAATTAAATTATAGCACTATGTTTAATATAACAGCAAGTTTTTTAAAAAATAATAATATGATATTATTAATTTTTAATGAATAAGGCGAATTATCAATTAGTTAGTTTCTACAAATTCACTCCTTTAGAGGACCCTGGTTTATTAAGTGACCAGCTTTTTGTTCTTTGCAGAAGATGCTCAGTTTTAGGGACAATTATTATCTCCAAAGAAGGAGTCAATGGAATGCTTGCAGGATCTCAGGACTCAATTGAAATTGTAACAAATTTTTTCCAAAAATTAGATTTCGCCTTAGAGGACTTTAAATTCTCTACTTCTGTATCAAAACCTTTTAATAGGCTGAGAATAAAAATTAAAAAGGAGCTTATTAGCTTAGGGTATCCGGAATTGTCTAACCCTAATGAGGTTGTCGGCACCTATGTTGAACCTAAAGATTGGAATGATCTAATCGCTGAAGAAAATTTAATCTTAATTGATACCAGAAATAAGTATGAGACATCTATTGGGACTTTTCATAATGCCATTTTGCCACAAGTAAGAAATTTTAAAGAATTTCCGGGTTTTATAAATAAGTACAAAGTTAAAAAAGATACAAAGATTGCTATGTTTTGCACTGGTGGAATAAGATGTGAAAAGGCAAGCGCATATTTGCTGAAGACTGGTTTTAAAGAAGTTTTTCATTTGAAGGGTGGGATAATAAAATATTTAGAAACAGTTCCAAGAAAAGATTCCAAGTGGATAGGTGAGTGCTTTGTTTTTGATAATCGAGTTTCTATAGAGCACGATTTAAAAGAAGGGAGTTATTTGAATTGTAATGGATGTGGTGAGCCTTTAAGGAAAGACGAAACGAGTAATCCTAAATACAAGAAAGGTATATCTTGCCCCAAGTGTCACGGTGGTCTATCTAAGGAAAAACTTGGAAGATCCAAGGAGAGACAAAAACAAGTTGAGTTGTCTGCAAAAAGAGGAGAGATTCACATTGGTCAGTAAGATTTTGTTTTTAATTATGATTCTTAGTTTTACTTCTTGCGATAGTACTAATCTAGTATATCAAGCTGAAGGAACCTTTATAAACTCAAATAATCTTAAAATTGGAAGCGTTGAGGTAGTTGAACAAGGAAAGGGTTCTAATTTTAGGATTCATCTTGAAACATTAAAACCGGGTTTTTATGCTATGCATATCCATCAAGTAGGAAAGTGCAATCCCCCAGAATTTACAAGTTCATCCGGACATCATGGAATGAAGACAGATGGAACTTTCTATGGTGACTTTAAGCCTATTTATGTAAAGAATGAGGTTAGCAAGTACACAGGCAAACTAAAGAAGTTTGGGCAAATAATTTTCCTAAAAGATATTTATTTAAATCCAAGTTCTGAACTCACGATTCTAGACTCAAATGGCTCTTCTATTATTATTCATGAAAGTTCTGAGGGTGGAAGAAGAATTGCTTGTGCAGAAATTAATCGGAAGCTTTAAGGTAGCTTGCCTTCCGCATTTAACTTATTCAATTCATCAAATCCTCCTATGAACTCACCATTAATAACAATCATAGGAACAGTCCTACAGTTATATTTAGTTGACATTTCAAGCCTGAGCTCTAAATCAGAAGTTAAGTCAATCTCTATGTATTCCAAATCTTTGCCCGATAAAAGATTCTTTGCTGCAACACAGAATGGGCAAGAAGTTGTTGAATAGATTTTAATCTCCAATTTTATTCCTCCTGTACATTATAGATATGGTTAAATAAAAGATAAGTAATGCTAGCATATCTTGTAGCAGATATATCTTCATATAGTCTAACCTGCTTGTGCCAAGCAGTAATACAAGAATGCCTATATAGAGCAAGAATACTATTAAAGTTACAATTAGACTTCTAAGGATTTTTCCAGTTTGAATTACTCTGGATAGCTGATGATATATAGTAGAAAAAAGTAGGCCAAATAAGAAGAGAACAAAGTATGTGTTTAGAGTGTTCTTTGAAAGATAAAAATTAATATTATCGATGTAATAAGTCAGATCTACTGATTCAAAAGGATAAAAAGCATTACTGTAGAAAAGGTAGACAAAATATAGGCCTAATAAAGAGCTAGCGACGAAATATAGAGCCTTAGGGAACATGAATGAAAGTATACGATAATAGTTTATATAAAAGAAATTTCAAAATGGCCAGCAAATCTAATAGTTAAAATCTCTGGCCATTTTTGATAGTAAGTCTTATTGGTTCGGAGCTCTTCTATATTTTGACTGATTTTCAGGTCTTCCAAGGTCTGTACCCACTAAGCGACCCCAGTTTTGAAATCCAGGGACATGTCCTGCATATCCACGTGCTTTTTGAGGGTCATGAGCTGAAACTGCAGTATCTATATTTACTTGTCTAGCCCAATTTCTCATTGGTGAATTTTGTTTATCTGGCATTTTGCACCTCCATTGGTGATATACTCAATTGTAGCAAATCCAAATTTTAAATTCAACAAGTAAATATTATTCCTCATTTAATTCAACTAAAAGGTCCGTTAAAGGTGTAGCTATACATAGCAATACTGATTTTTCGGCTATTTCTTGTTTGCTAAGCGTATCAGGGTCGGGTTCTTCTATATATTTGAAATCTCCTTTTCTAATCTTAGCAACACATGTAGTGCACATTCCTTGCATACAGCTATATGGAAGGTCTAATCCTTGTTTGTTTGAACTTGTTACTATTGAATCTCCTTCGACTATATCAATAGATTCGCCAGTTTTGATAAAGGTAACTTTGTGTGATTTATTCATTTTAAAGTTGAATCTCCTTATCAAAATCATACCTTGTGTATATAATAATTTAAATGTTAAAAATGATTGGGGATAATCTATCCATTGAAAATGTTACTTTTGAATCTTTAGCTAATGAATTTGGCACACCTTGTTATGTCTATAGTAAAGAAATGTTAATTAATGAATTTCTAGAGTATGAAAAAGCCTTTGAGAGTTATCCCAAAACAACAATTTGCTATTCAGTAAAAGCTAATTCTAATTTGTCAGTATTAAATATTTTTAATTCTCTTGGGTCTGGCTTTGATATAGTTTCGGAAGGGGAACTGGAAAGAATTAAGAAGGTTGGTGCTGATCCAAAGAAGGTAGTCTTCTCAGGCGTAGCTAAATCAGACAACGAGATAATTAAGGCTTTGGAGTTTGGGATTCTATTTTTTAATGTAGAATCTTTCGACGAATTAAGAGCAATTGATAGGGTCTCTGGACAACTTGGAGTTAGAGCGCGAATATCAATTCGAGTTAATCCAGATATTGACCCCAAGACGCACCCTTATATCTCCACCGGTCTAAAGACTAGTAAGTTTGGTATAGCAATTGAGGATTCATTTGAGGCTTACGTAGAGGCTTCAAGAATGAAAAATATTGAAGTTGTTGGAATTGATGCTCATATAGGGTCTCAAATCTTTGATCTAAAACCATTTGAAGATTCTTTGGAAAGATTAGAGAATCTTTTTTATCAACTTAAAGATTTGAAGATTAATATTGAGTTTGTAGATATAGGTGGAGGTCTTGGAATAAAATATAAAGACAGCGACACTCCCCCTACAAAGCAGGAGTTTGCTTCTAGAATTATTAAGATAATGAGAAAGATTGACTGCAATCTGGTATTGGAACCTGGTAGGTCACTTGTTGGGAATGCCGGCTTTTTAGTTACAAAAGCTCTTTATAAAAAAACAAGTAATGAAAAGAATTTTTTGATTGTTGATGCAGGGATGAATGATCTTCTTAGACCATCGCTTTATGGAGCATTTCACAAAGTTTCTCGATCTGTAAAATCCTCAGGAAGTATGGAGTCATACGACATAGTTGGACCTATTTGCGAGACCGGTGATGTAATTGCGCATGATGTTAATCTAAATGAAGTAAATTTGGGCGAGAATCTTGTAATTCATTCAGCTGGAGCATATGGCTCAGTTATGTCATCCAATTATAATTCAAGACCTAGGGTTCCAGAAGTTCTAGTCTCAGGTACTAAGTCTAGTTTGATTAGAAAAAAAGAATTAATAGTCCAGCTTTTTCAAAACGAGGTAATACTACAGGATGAATGAATCTTTCATTGTTTCTATTGTTTCAAAAGGGGGATTTTTTGTCTACCCCATCTTAGCTTGCTCGGTCGTTGCTTTGTCAATTTTTTTAAAAAAGTTTTTTTTAACTAGAGAAAAAAATATATTACCTCAAGGTTTTTTGAGAAAATTGTATGCCTGCATATCTAAAGGGAAGCTGAGTGAAGCTATTTCTCTTTCTGTTGAAGATAGTTCAGTATTTGGAAAGATCGCTCATCTAATTTTGCTTCATAAAGATAAGTCAAAGAAAGATTTAGAGAAGATAGTTGAGGACGAAGGAGCAAGGCAGGTTTTTCTTTTATCTCGGTCTAATGAGCTCCTAGGATCCTTAAGTAATATAAGTACCTTGCTAGGTTTGTTGGGAACTATTTCTGGGATGATAACGGTGTTTCAAGTTATCTCAACCCAGACTGTTGTAGACCCCCCGAGCCTTGCTGGAGGTATCTCTGAGGCTCTCTATACAACAGCTTTTGGTCTGATAGTGGCGATTCCGACATTCGTTGGATATAAAATGATTAACAATAGAATTAGTGAGATATCAAACATCTTGCAAGATGAATCTACTCGTTTAATTTATGAATTGGAAAAAACTTCGGAAGAGAAATGAACTTTAGTAAGGAAATCAATGTTGACGATTCTTTAATGGACCTAACTCCTATTGTGGATGTGGTATTTAATCTTTTAATTTTCTTTGCTCTTTCGCTGAACTTCTCACAAGTTACATCAAGTATTAATATTAAGCTACCAAAAGCAAAAAGTTCCGAGATAGTAACAGAAAAACAGATTATTGTTAGTATTGAAAAAGGAAATAAGATTTTTATTAATGATAAAAGCTTGTTCTTAGATCAAATTGGAACCTATCTTGCTGATGAATCAAAAGATCAGGTGGTTATTGTAAAGGCAGACGAGGCGATTGGTCATGGATTTGTTGTTCAGATTATGGATTTAATTAAGCGTTCTGGGTTTAAGAAATTAGGTATTGCGGTTAAAAAATCAAATTAATTCTTTAAGTTTAAGTTGAATTAGTCGGAAAGTTTAAAAACCAAAGGAAAATAGTATTTTGCAGAATAATTTAAAGAAAAAGAAGTCAGATGTACTTTTTGGCTACTTGCTGGTGACAGGGACTGCTTTTTTTACAGCTTTCTCATACATATTTGGAAAGAAAGTTTCCGAAGATCTTTATCCAGAAACAGTGGCCTTCTATTGGTTTTTTGGAGCGTTCTTGTTCGCAATTCTTAAGAGGACTTTATTCGGTTTGTTTGGAACTAAATTTCGGGTGAATATTGACGATCTTGGGCAATATAAAGATGTAATGATTATATCTTCAATTGTTACTGTTTTCGGAGTTGCTTTTTGGATAATCGCACTGAGGTCGGCTGGACCACCTGTGACTTCTTTTTTAATGAAGTTCCAAGTCGTCTTCTCGGTAATTCTTGGAGCATTTTTTTTAAATGAAAGATTAAGGAAATTAGAATTCTTTGGAATCGCTCTTACGATAATTGGTGGCCTTGTTATAACTTATGATACTCCGATATTTGAATTAAAAGGAGCATTCTTTGCTATTTTAGCGGCATTTTGCTACTCGTGCCTGTTCGTTATAGTTAGAAGAAAAGGGTCAAGCTTAAATATGATGATGGTCGCAACCCTAAGAGCACTAGGAGTCTCAGTTATTGGAATATCCTACTTACTTATAAGTGGGAGGTTTCAGCTCCCCTCTAATATTGATTTGCTTTATATGTTAATTGGAGGAACTTGTGGCGCCTATATTGGGAAAGCTCTTCAATTCCAAGCTATTAAATTAGTAGATGTTTCTAGAACAACTGCCGTTACTCCTCTGGAGGCTGTATTCGTAGTTTTATTGACTTTTATATTCTTTGACACAATGCCTAGCTTTTTGAAATTGGTGGGTGGAGGTTTGATTGTACTTGGAGTCGTCTTCCTTCTTGTTTTTAGAAAGGAAAATGTAAACTAAAGAAAGTCAGTTACTAATTTCTCCTTCTTCCTCTGTTTAGACTCTGAATTCTTTATGAGCGCCTCTATTGTTGCTTCAAGTGTTATTCCTTCATTGTTTAAAAGTTTAGGAAACATGCTAATTTCTGTGAAACCAGGAATTGTATTGATTTCGCTAAAGTATAGGGCTGGCTTCTTCTTTCTGGTCGTCCTTCCATATAGGAAATCTATTCGTGCCATCCCAGAACATTGAAGAACAGTAAACACCTTACTTGATAGGATTTTGATTCTCTTCATTAGGGCGGGGTTAGACGAGGCTCTTTGATATGGTATTTCGATCTCTGATTTTCCGTCTATATATTTTGCCTTATAGCTATAAAACTCATCAGAGGGAATTATTCTTCCTGGTACGGTGGTAATAATATTATTTTTCTCAAGGATGCTGACCTCAACTTCTTCAGGTTGAAGCACCGCCTCTTCTACTAGTAGCTCATTGGCAAACTTGAAGCCATCTTTAATCCTACTTTTTAGTTCTTTAGTTGTGGCTACTCTGTATATTCCAACACTTGATCCTAAATTTGATGCCTTCACAAAGCATGGGAGACCTATATCTTCTAAGATTTTTCTAATGAGGCTTGATTCGCTAGTTCTCCATTCTTCTTTACCGAAACTGTGGAACGCTGTTGTCGGAATAGACTGTTGAGAGACTAATTTCTTTGATAAAATCTTATTCATACATATAGAAGAACTTTCCACCCCACAACCAACATATGGTTTATTTACTAATTCTAATAGCCCTTGGATTGAACCATCTTCGCCACCAGTTCCATGAATAATTGGAAAAAAAACATCTATATTAATTTTTGCTTCAATCTTGCTTCCTTTTAGTATTAAGAGGTTTTTATTTTTTTGGTTTGAAAGAAGAACTATCTTTTGACGGCTAATCTTAAATTTATATTCAGAAGATTTTCTGTTTATGCTGGGTGTTGCTTCACAGAAAACACCGTCTTTCGTAATATAAATTCCGAAGATCTTGTATTTTGTCTTATTTATATTATTTAGAATTGAATTAGCAGATATTATTGATATTTCATGTTCTACTGATTTACCGCCAAAAATTATACATACTTTTTTTACTCTCATGAAGTCAATAATACTCATAAATTAATTAAAAGTTTATTATTTCTTTATATTTTGGTACAATAATAAAAATTAAATTTTTATAATTTCTAATTAAAAGTTAATAAAAAGGGGGAAGAAACAATGTCTACAAAAGTAGTATTAAGTGAGCCTTTAAGAACGGCGATTGGAACATTTGGAGGAACTCTTCAAGATACAACAGCTGTTGAATTAGGAGTCACTGTAGTTAAGGAAATTCTAAAGAGGACTGGTATAGGCCCAACTCAGATTGATGAAGTTGTAACAGGAAACATTCTTGGTGCAGGTCAGGGACAAAATCCATCTAGGCAAGTTGCATTAGGCGCTGGCTTAGACTTTGACACTCCTGCGTATAGCTTAAATAGAGTTTGTGCGTCTGGTGTTCAATCAATAGCTAACGCTGCTCAGTCTATTAAGGCGGGTGACGCAGGTGTCGTTTTAGCTGGTGGAATAGAGAATATGAACTTGGCACCATTTATTATGCCAAAAGCAAGATACGGGTACAGGATGGCCTTAGAAGCTAGGGATACTGTTCTAGATGGAATGGTTTATGATGGACTGTGGGATATCTTCAATAATTATCATATGGGTATGACTGCGGAAAATCTTGCAGAAAAGTATAATATATCTAGGGAAGAGCAAGATAAGTTTGCGATTGAAAGTCAAGGAAAAGCAAAGAAGGCACAAAGGGCTGGAACATTTAAAAAAGAGATTGTTCCAGTGCAACTTAAGAAAGGTATCTTTGATATAGATGAACATCCAAGAGAAGTTTCAATGGCTGCTTTAAGCAGACTTAAGCCTGTTTTTACTCCTGAAGGCTCAGTTACTGCCGGTAATGCTTCAGGTATTAATGATGGAGCAGCTTACATGGTCGTATCTTCAGAGGAAAAAGCTAAGGAGTTAGGTTTGGATCCTATCGGTGAAGTCATATCTTACGCAGTCGCGGGAGTTGAACCTTCAGTTATGGGAATTGGTCCAGTTCCAGCAATGAATAAAGCTCTAGCTAAAGCAGGATTAACAATAGATGATATTGATTTAGTTAAATTGAATGAAGCTTTTGCAGTCCAATCATTAGCTGTTTTAAGCGATTTTCCAATTCCTGCCGATAAGCTAAATGTTAACGGAGGAGCGGTTGCTCTTGGGCATCCTATTGGAGCCTCAGGAACAGTTTTAGTGGTAAAGCTTCTTCATGAAATGCAAAGAAGAAAAGTAAAAAGAGGTTTGGTTTCACTATGTGTTGGTGGCGGAATGGGGATTGCCATGGTTATAGAGAACCCTAAGGTATAGTGATTATTTGATGGCGAATGAAAAAGATAATCAGTCAAAAGATTTGTATAGTTCTCAAGTAGATATTCAAACTAAAAGATTCTTCTTTGATATAAAGGAGAATCATAAGGGTAAATACTTGAGAATTACAGAACAAAGTGGGGGCAGGTCAAGTATTGTGGTTCCCATTGAAGGGCTTGAGGAATTTGATAACCAGATTAAGTTAGTAATTAATACATCTCTAGATTAAAATCTATTATAGTGTTAGTTTCCGATTTTCTTCCATATGCAAGTTTCTTCTCACTTCGCCGCCTAAATCAGCAATTTTAATTTTATTCTTGATGAAATTCTCTTCATTCTTTAGAAATCCTAATCCGAATGATAGATTTTTTTCTTTGCAGTAAAAGTGGCTGGTTATTGAGCCAATTCTTTCATTTTTTAGATTCAATATCTCTCTTTCATCTCTTATTGGGCCAGATATTCTAAATGAACCAAGAGTCTTTTTTACTTTTCCTCGATACTTTATTCTAGCAATGGTCTCCTGACCAATATAGCACCCTTTGGTGAATGATATTGAGGACCACATATCAGCTTCTATTGGTATTAATTGAGAATTTAGCTCATTAGGGAAACTCGGAGAGCCACATAAGATTTTCCATTTTTTGTAGTCTAGCTCATCAGTTTTAAATTTTTTGGTTTCTGGGATCTTATCTTTAGTGATAAAATAATTAATAAAATTGCTCTCCAAAATAAATGGAGAAGTAAAATTATTTGATTCTTCTGAAATTAAAACATTCATGGCTTTGAAAGGATAAAGGCTCTTGCTGTAATCGTTAATTTCTACTTTGTATGACATTCGATAATTTTTTAAATATTCTATCAGCTCGTTTTTCTGTGATAGGTTGCATAAAACAAACATCGAATCATCGGATTTAGTGTAAATTTCAACATCAAATATTAGTCTACCTTTATTGGTAAGGATTAGTGTGCTAACCGATAGACTACCTTTTGTATTGGTAATCTCATTTGAAGAGATACTATTGATGAATTTAAATGAATCAGAACCATCTAGAAATAATAACGACTTGCTCTCTTGCAAGAAGAGAAACTCTCCATTCGTAAATGTTTCTAAAATATTCTTTTCTTTTGGTTTGCTCATTTAATTTAAAAAAAATTCCTCTATTTACCTTATTGGTATAAAATACATAATAATTAACAAACTGGTAACATATATATTAAATTAGTTGCTAAATTCATATTTGCAAGAGGTTGTGATGGACTATCCTAAAAAAAATAAAGTTGTAATTATAGGGTCGGGACCTGCGGGGCTAACAGCGGCGATTTATTGTGCGAGAGCTAATCTTAATCCGATCGTATTTGAAGGATTTCAAGCTGGTGGTCAACTAACAATGACAACAGATGTTGAAAATTTTCCTGGTTTTCCAGACGGTGTAATGGGACCAAATCTTATGGACCTGCTTAGAGAGCAAGCACAGAAATTTGGTGCAAAATGTATTATGAAGCAGGTTGATAAAGTAGATTTTGAATCTTACCCTTTTAAGCTCGAGACAGATAATGAAAAGATAGAAGCTGATTCCGTAATAATTTCCACGGGAGCTTCGGCCAAACTTTTAGGAATAAAAGGTGAAGATGAGTTTGTTGGTAGGGGACTTTCAACTTGTGCAACCTGCGATGGGTTTTTCTACAAAGATAAGTCCATTCATGTAATTGGCGGCGGAGATAGTGCAATGGAAGAAGCAATTTTCTTAACAAAATTCGCTTCTAAGGTAACTATCATGCATAGAAGAGATACTTTGCGAGCTTCAAAAATAATGGAAGATAGAGCAATTAGTAATGACAAGATAGACTTTCTATGGAACGCAGAACCGATCGAATTTATAGGAAATCAGGAAAAAGGAGTATATGGATTAATCTACAAGGACTCTAAAACAGGAAGTGAAGTTGAAGTTGAGACAGATGGTGTATTTATCGCCATAGGGCACAACCCCAATACAAGTCTCTTTAAGGATATCTTGCATATAGATTCTAATGGATACTTGATAACTGATGGTAAATCATCCCGAACCAATATTAGGGGTGTTTTTGCTTCAGGCGATGTTCAAGATAGTATTTATAGGCAAGCAATAACAGCGGCAGGTTCTGGATGTATGGCTGCCATTGATGCTGAAAGATTTCTGGAGGAAGATTATGAACTATAGAACTTTTCCCAAGAACAAAGAGCTTAGAGTCTCAGAGGTGGGTTTTGGTGTATGGTCCGTAGCTACAAAGTGGTGGGGGGTTACCGAAGAGAAGCTGTCGTTATCCTTGTTGCACCATGCTTTTGATGTAGGAATAAACTTCTATGATACAGCAGATATTTATGGAAATGGTTATGGGGAAGAAGTTTTAGCTAAAGCTTTCCCTAAATCTAGAGATAAAAGAATATATGCAACTAAGTTTGGCTATGATATTTATTCTAATGCAGGAGAAAGAAAAGGCCACAGTGAAATGCCCCAAAAGTTTTCTGCTAAGGATGTGAGATTTTCTTGCGAACAAAGCCTAAAGAGACTTTCTACCGATTATATAGACATTTACCAGCTCCATAATCCTCGGATGGATTTTATCAATAATGATGAGGTACTTGAGACTCTTGAGAAGCTAGTTGAAGAAGGAAAAATTAGATCTTACGCTATGGCATTAGGTCCAGACATCGGATGGTTAGATGAGGGTCTTGATTCTATGAACCATTCACCGCTAGCCTTGCAGATTATTTATAATCTGCTAGAGCAAGAACCGTCTAAGTCATTATTTGATAAAGCAGCTGAAACAGAAACTGGATTAATATCCAGAGTTCCTCATGCTTCAGGTATTATGGATGGGAGTTTTACTAAAGATAAGGTTTACTCAAAGGACGACCATAGAAGTCACAGGAAGCAAAAGTGGATGCAAGAAGGTCTAGAGGCAAGAGATGATTTTGAGTTTTTATATAAAGACAACGAAAGAACAATAGGACAGGCTGCTATTCTTTTCCCTTTATCGGTCCCTAACATATGTACTGTTTTGCCTAATTTTACATCTCATGATGAGATAGACGAGTACAGTGGTGTTTCAGAGCTTTCACCTCTTTCATCTGAAGAAATAAGCAAGATAGAAAACTTGTGGGTCGAGAAACACTCTGCCTCACTTAACCAACCATTCTCTAATACTAAGACAAAACCTACACCATCTTAAACTTTATTTTTTAAAAATTTAAAGTAGAAGATAAGGCCAAGTATCAAGGTTAAAATGTTCTTAATTACTAAAGAAATTGCCGCGCCTTCATGATTTATTTGACCAATAAAATATGGAAGACATAAGCAGTAAGTAGTAGTTGTTGCAATTGTAATAATTGATAAGAACTTGGGATTTCCTGAAGATAGGATAGAGGGATTAACCCAATAAGCAGTATTGTGAATAATCATTCCTATTATTAGGATTTGTAATGCTAGAACAGCTTCTACGTATTGTTCACCAAAAAATAATATGATTATACTATTTGAAAAATAAAAAATTACCCCTCCTACTCCTAGAGAGACTAATAGTATTAACTTAGTCGAATCAAAAATAATTCTTTTATAGGTCTCAAAGTTCTTTTCAGAATATAACCTAACTAATTCAGGGAATATTATTTCAAGTAGCGGATCCATCATTCTTCTAATTATTTTTACAATGGCTCTTGCAGCTCGATAAAGTCCAGCATAATAAGGTGTTGCCAAATACCCCACTGCTAGAACGCCCAAGTTCTTATCATTAGCAATGTTTAAGATATTTGAAAAGTGGGCATTTAACATAAATTTTATGAACCTAAAACATGATTGAGAGTTAGGTAAGTCTAAAGGATTAATTGTGATAGAACTTAGTTTCAAAGCTTCTGTTAAAAATATAATTCTTACAATGAACCAGCAAATATAACTTAAGACAAAGCAGTTGATAATGTTTTGGATATTAAGGCCAAATAATATAAGTGTAGTAATTACGAGTAAAAGTCTAAACAGGTTTGTGTAAATATTAATTTTGAAGATTGATTTGTATCTATCCAAAACTCTAAGAATTCCATCTATTATTTCATTCAAGGAAATGAATAAAACTACTATTGAATAAGTAATTACTAATTGTTTAGAGTTGCTTACTGAACTGAACAAATTTTCAGCAAATAAATTGGTGATAAGAATTATTATTAAGAAAGAAATTGCTGAAGAAGCAAGACCTAGAAGCAGACTTAAAGACAAATATTTTGACGCTGTTCTTCTTTTTTCTAAATTCTCTCCTATGAACTTTACAGCCGTATCCCAGACTCTAAAACTTAGAAATATGTTGCAAATTTCTACTGCGGATATAACCATTGAAAATATACCAAATTTCTCTACACCTAGAGCTCTTCCAATTAAGAGTAAAGTCAGAGCTGACATTAGCCCCCCTATAATTTTCGCAGCTCCAAGAACCTTAAAGTTTTTCTTAATTCTATTTGTTAAATCTTGATAGCTCATCTAATCTCTCTTATTCTATGGAGTCCAAGCTTTTTGTTTTCTTTAATATAGTTGAGAATTTTAGTATCAAACGAATGAATTTTTTTCTCTGAAGAAATGCAGTTTAGGCCTCTATCGCCGGATAAAGTCCTATATGGTTTCTGACATATCTCGGGAATATTAAAATATAATAAATCGAATTTTGCGATTCTTCTGTTTATCTCTTTTAAAGATTCTGTTTTTTCAAATAGAGGAAGATAATAGGGCTTCAAAGGAATTAAGTCAGTCCTAAGGTAGTCAACTTGCCTTTCGCCAAAAATGATTGCGCCTCCACCATCAATTTTATCGTATTTTTTCTTTATTCTTTTGATATTTTCAGTATAAGAAATTCCTTCAAACGATACCTGCTTGTAAACCACATTGTGTCCAATTGATAAGAATCCAATAAGCACTAGGGTTAAGTATATTCCCTTTATGCCGTCAAGATCCAAATTTGTCCTAGAAAGGATCTTGTAGGCAAAACCTATCATCATAAGAATTGATGCGGGAAATAGTATCCTATATGAGAAAGGAGAAAACCATATAGTTAATCTCCAGGCGAAGACTATTATTAAGTAGAAAAACGATAGGTTCACAAAGTTGTTTCCTAGTCTATTAAGGCTTGAGTCTTTCACTTTTGCTCTACTGCAATAGAGCGCCACCAATGAGATAAAAATTGCTGAAATAAATGATGAAATTATCGAGAATAAAGGGCTCGCACTGAACCTTACGCTGGCCATAATAAGATTAAGCTCTTCAAAAACTTTTTTAATAAAATGTAATATTATTTCAGTCGCTGATTCATATGTGAGATAAGCGTGAGGGTAAGTTAAGAATCCCGTGAAGTATTTGTTCATATACAAATAAGCTATCATGTAAATTCCTGACGCTATAAGCAGAATAATTAGATTTCTTGTGCCTATAGAACCATTTTTTATTGATTTAAGAATTAAGAAAAAGTTAAATACCAACAGATAGCCACCAATGTACCTTGATGAAAATGCTATAGCAAAAGAAAGAAATGCTAGGAATATATTCTTTTTGTTAGAATTCGTAGTTAGATTGTGGCTTGTGTAAGCATAGGAAATTAGTCCTACCATGAATAAGTTCTCAGTTATGGTGTAAGAAAAAATATTAATAAAGCTTCCAAACAGGAACAGTAGGGCAATCAATGAATATCCAAAAGGAGTTTGTTTGTAGATCATTAGGAAAACTGCTAGTACTGACAATATGTTTACTAACTTAGAGGACCAAAAAACATCAAGAAAGGTTAGGTCTGATATAAAAGAGATTAGTAACGGATATCCTAATGGCCACATACTAAAGAAATTTATTTCTCCGCTATTAGTCCAGGAGTAAACATGAAGATCATTATTTAGACTGAATGATTTGGCAAGCTTTAAGAAGTGGGTTGAATCATTAGTAAGGAATCCATTAGTATCTACAATACTATTTGTAAGTATTGATAGAGTAATTATTACAAAAGTAGAAATAAAAAAATACTTTTCTTTTTCTTTGAGGTTTAAATTTGAAATAATTTTTAACATTATCTTTAATCGGTCTTAATATAGTTTTAGATTACATTATTATAGTTTGACTAATCAAATAATTAAATTTATTATGAATTTTTAAATCAATGCTTAAAATCATTAAATACCTAATAATGTTATTGAAAGATCCTAAAACCTACAAGTGGGGGACTATTGGAGTCTTTGCATTAATCTGCGATTTGTCACTATATAAGTTTTTATTGAACATTATTGATATGGATTTAGCCAAAGGGGCCGCGACTTTCCTTGGAGTCAACATATCTTTTCATTTTAATAGGATTTGGACATTTAAGTCAGCTTCCTCATATTTTGATGATTTAAAAAGGTATCTAGCTCTTTATATAATTGCAATCATAGTTAATGTTGCCGTTAATAACTTTGTTTTCAGAATCCTGCAAGACATTGACACTGCTTATTTTATTTCATTATTTGTTTCTGTCATTATAGGTTATTTTGGACAAAGACTTTGGGTTTTTAAAAATCGTGCAAAAGAGGTAAGGTAATCTTATTAATATGAATAATGTTTTAATTACTGGAGCTTCTGGATTTATCGGTTACCACCTATCTTTATTGTATTTAAGAAAAGGATTTAAGGTGTTCGGTATTGATAATCATAATGACGGGTATGATGTAAAACTTAAGAAATGGAGAAACTCTCAATTAATAAAGAACAAGAACTTCATCTTTAGTAAGGTTGATATCTCTTCAGAAAAGAAACTTACTACCTATTTTAATAATTTCAAAAAGAACAAGTTAGATGCTGTTGTAAATTTAGCAGCTGGTACAGGAGTAAGGAAGTCAACTCTTTTTCCAAATTCATATTATGAGTCCAATTTGATGGGAGTTCTAAACTTAATAAAGCTTAGCAGAGAGTTCTCTGTTAATTCATTTGTTCAAGCCTCTACCTCTAGTGTCTACGGTGACAGTAAGGAGAAGAGCTTTAAAATTAACAGCGAAACAAGCAAACCTGATTCTATTTATGCTGCTTCAAAAAAGGCTTCTGAAGTCCTACTTCATGCATACTATGCTTTATACAGTCAGAACATAACTATATTACGTTTTTTTACTGTATACGGACCTTGTGGTAGGCCGGATATGGCTCCTTTTATTTTTACTGAGGCAGCGATAAATGAAAGATCTATTAATGTCTTTGGTACAGGAAAACAAAAAAGAGATTTTACTTATGTTGAAGATATTGTCGATGGTATATATAAGTCTACTAAACTGAAAGGTCTCAATTATTTAAATCTCGGCAACAATAGGCCTGTTTCTGTTAACAACTTGATTAAAATTATCTCTAAACTTTCTAATAAAGAAATCAAAAGAATAGATAAGCCTTCAACGCCAGAAGATGTTTTTTATACTTCGGCTGATATAAGCAAAACAATCAAGACTATAAAATGGGAGCCTAAGATTAATTTAGAAGAAGGAATGCTAAGAACTTATAAGTGGCATATCGAAAACAATAAATGGTTAAGAAAGATTCAAGTCTCATAAGTGAATTTGTTAGAATCTCTAAGTATTTTGGTCAAAGGTTTGATTTAGTTCAAGCTGCTGGAGGAAATACTTCCATTAAAGATGGAGATAGGATGTTTATTAAGTCTAGCGGATACTCGCTAGCTGAAGTTAGCTCTAAATATGGTTTTTCAGTTCTTAGTAACAATAAGCTAATTAAATTTCTTAAAACTACTACTAACGTTAAGATAGATAAATCAATTGAAAAAGCTTCTTTTGATGTACTGAGAAGATCTATAATTTCTGGTAACGCCCCATCTATAGAAACTTTTACACATTCTATGCTCAAAAAATATACAATTCATTTTCACCCTATAGCCGGGAACATTGTTTCAACATCAAACAATTCAAAAAAAATTTTTAATTCAATATTTGAAGAAGAAATTTTAGATAAGATTTTCTTTTATATTAAATATAAGACCCCTGGGATTGCATTGGCATCAGAAATTATGAGAATTGTGAATCCTCATAAGGAGTCTATATTGAAGAACAAATATACTATTTTGTTTCTAGAGAATCACGGACTAATTTGTTCTTCAGATAATGCGGATGACCTTATTGCTTACATTGAAGAAATAATGGTTAAGTTGGAACGATATTCAAAAGTGAATTTTAAGCGTTACAAGATTACAAGTTTAATCTCAGAGATATTGTGGAAAAATGATTTTAATGATCTGGTCTCATATTATAGTGAAGATATTTTTATTAATTCTTTTGTAAAATCAAAGTTTCCAGCGGGCTTTTCTAAACCCTTAAATCCAGATCAATTGCTATACTGTGGTGAATCTGCTTTGGTAGTAAATGAATCGCTAGAAAAAGAGATTCCAAGGTTTATTAAGAAGTTTAAAACTTATCCACGAGTTATTATAATTAGTAAATCCATATACTTTATATCTTCGAATATACTTAAGGCTCGTGAGGTAGAGGACGTTTTTAAATCGCACCTCTATTTTTATAAGCTTAGTAAATCACATAAGAGCTTATCTAAGGAAAACATTAAGAGATTAGATTCCTATAACCCTCAGAAGAATAGGCTACGTTTTTGGTTTGATTATCTTAAGTAGTTTAGCTATGCGATGTCTATTTTTAGACAGTACTCTATAGAGTAATCTCATACCAAAATTAGGAAGCATTACTAAGATTTTTCTAATAAAACTTAGATTTTCAATATTTTTAATACTTTCCAATAGGGCCTCATGGCCAATAAAAACTCTCCCCATTCTTTTAAAGTACATTTTGTCTAGACTTCGGGTCTCATTGTCTAGCTCATTTATATCTTTGATAATAATAGAATTCTTCTTTTTAGAGAGAATGTATTCACCAAAAGAGCTGCAGACTTCACATTTTTTGTCGACAAATAGTTCATCTTTCATTAAATTACTTTAACTACTAATCTTTAATATATAAAGAATCCGTTCATAGTGTAATGGATAACACGCTTGACTTCGGATCAAGTAATTGGGGTTCGAGTCCTCATGAGCGGGCCATTAAACCTGATAATCCATGATTGAGTCATATCCTTTCATCTTGTTCCTTATAAGTTGAGAAAGCTCATTCTTTATTTCTTCGTGGCTTGTAAGATTTAAGCAATGCTTGACTGTGTCAACGCAATCGTTAAAAGAAAGATCATGTATGGCACTTTTAATTCTTGGTATTGAATAGTAGTTCATGCTTAATTCTCTAACCCCCATAGCGATAAATAATGGAAGGCAGTTTATATCATTAGCCATTTCCCCGCATATAGATATGTATGTATTTGCCGGAACTTTATCACTGATTAGGTTTAACATTCTTACTACAGATGGTTGATAGTGGGAAATGATATTCTCTAATGTTTCATTAGTTCTATCAGCTGCCAGAGTATATTGAATTAAGTCATTTGTGCCAACACTTATAAAGTTCACTTTTTTTGATATTTCTTCAACCAAAAGGACTGCAGAAGGTGTCTCTATCACTACGCCTACAGAGAGGAGGTTCGAATCTATGGAATAATTCTTTCTTACTTCATCGATAATAAATAAAGATTTATCAATTTCATCTATATTGGAAATCATGGGCAATAGAATCCTAATTTTTTTCTTTTCACTCTCTATTACTTTAAAAATAGCATTTAACTGAGTTTTAAAGATGTCAATATTTACCAAAGAATATCTAATTCCTCGTAATCCAAGAGCAGGATTGTTTTCGAGATGCGAATAATCTTGGATTTTATCTCCACCTATATCTAGGGTTCTTATTGTAACTTCATTAAATAGGTTCTCTTTGAATAACTCTTTGTAGTCTTCATATTGCTCATCTAATGAAGGAAATTGCTCTTTGCTTGTGAATAAAAACTCAGTTCTATACATTCCTATTCCTTCAGCTCCGTACTTTTGGGCCATTTTAACCTCAGATGATATTTCGATATTTGCCTTTATAGATATAATTTTTTTATCTTTAGTCTCCCCAGATAGTTTAGAAAATTCAAAAAGATTCTTTTGAAATGATGTATATTTAGTCTGTAATGTATTAAGCTCATCCTTCTCCGATTTATTTACTTTCCACTTAACTCTACCCTTATATCCGTCAACGTATATTCTTTGTCCTGGCTCAATAGACGTGCTTATATTTAAAAGAGACATTATTGTAGGGATTCCTAGTGACCTTGCTATAATCGCAGTGTGAGACGTTGTTCCACCTAAGTCCGTCACAATACCATTAACGTTTCCATTTCTACAATACTTTAGAGCATCTATAGGTGACAAATCATGTGCTACTAGAATAGTATTACTTTTTATTTCGAATAAATTTTCGTTTAGCCCCCTAAGGTTCTTGGTTATTCTTTCTGCTATATAGTAAAAGTCTGCTAATCTTTCTTGCATATACAAATCTTTAACAAAGGCAAATTCTTTACTTTTATTTGTAAGGACTTTGTTTAAAGCCCACTCAGCATTAATTTGCTTCTTTGTGATTGTGTCAACAACTTCACCAGCAAGTATTTCGTCTTCAAGTATTAAAATATTAAAATCTAAAATTTCTATATGCTCAATTTTATACTCGTTATTCTTGTTCTGTTTCATCTTGCTTATTTCATTCTTAGATTCTTCTACAGCTGCCTGGAATCTATTAACTTCCATAACTATTTCATTAGTTTTAATTTTCCTTTTTTCAACTACTGTTTTTGCCTGATTTATCAATAAAGCATTACCAACAGAAAAACCAGGGGATATAGCTATGCCATTTTTTTCTATGCTCATGATTCCTCACCAAACTTGCTATCAAATAAACTAATTACTTCTCTCATAGCAAACTCTTCATCGTCACCCTTTGTTTCAATTTCTATTTCGACACCAAGACTTGCTGCAAGTGATAATATTCCCAGGATGCTTTTTGCATTAATTGCGAGCTCTCCTTTTGAAATATTCACATCTGATTTAAAATTATTAGCTAATCTCACAAGCTTTGAAGAAGCGCGAGCGTGAAGTCCCAGTCTATTTGATATTCTAATTTTTTTTTTCATTAATTAATCAGAAATTGTTCTTTTTTAATCTTTCTATTGATTATTATATCATCTTCATGATTTATTTTCATTGAAAAATTAGGTGTAGACAACCTTATTGTTAGTGGAAGCTGTATCTCCCCAGCATCTTTGATAGTTATTGGGATGAAATTCGAATAAGTAATCTGAATTTTTCTATTGTCTTTAGATGCAATTCTTACAATTTGTTCACTGACTAAGTCTATTGTTGTAGTTATTTTGTCTTGCTCTATAGATAACTCATTTCCATTTATCTCATATATGTAGCTGCCGTCTTTAAACTCAGAAAAGTTAAGACCTAATAGCACTCTATTTAGCTCGTCAATTGTTACCTCTAGATCTAAGTGTTTACTGAAAATGCTTAGATTAAACTTAAAAGTATCTCTTTTCTTAGGCTTTTTTCTTATTCTTTTGTACTCTACATGGGCACCATCAGATACAAATTCAGCAACTTTAATTAGTTTAAAAAAATAAATATTCATATGCAATTTTGAGTCTCTTTGAATTTTGTAAGTCTTATGGAGCTTTATTTTTTTACCTAATGGTAGCAAGTACTTAGCTTTGCCAGCGATATTCGCAGTTTTTATATAAACATCTTTCTTGTTTAATTGATTTATTATTCTTTCCACTTCATTTTTACTAATTTTCTTGTAATTTCCAAATGTATCTGCTTTGGCAGGTAAAAGAAGTATAAAAATTATAAAAATCAGTTTATTTAGATTAATAAAAACTTCGTTAAGTTTCCTCATTAATATCTCACCTTTTCTTACTTAGATTTGACTAACAAAGCTAATTCGTTTTAATTGTTATATGGATGATATCTTAAAAAGTATTTTAAGCCAAAAGAGATTAACAAAAAATGAAGGCCTCAATATACTAAAGGATTATTCTACTCTAAAAATTGGCCAGCTTGCTACTATAGCGAAAGAGCAAAGAGGAATCAAAGATGAAGTAGGTTTTGTCGTCGATACAAATCCTAATTACACGAATATCTGTGATACTGAGTGTCTTTTTTGTGCATTTTGGAGAAAAGAGTCTCATGGTGACTCTTATGTTCTGTCGCTGGACAAGATAGTTGAAATTGTTAAAACCTCTTATCATAATGGCGCAACAACGGTCCTTCTCCAGGGTGGCCATAATCCATCGATAGAGTTGGATTATTACTGTAACTTGATAAAACGTATAATAAGCGAGGTTCCTGGTATACATCTTCATGCCTTTTCTGCACCAGAGATTCATTCTATTGCAAAGTATTCGAATATCACAACGCATGAGTTGTTAAAGCTTTTTTGGGGACTTGGTTTGAGAACAATTCCAGGAGGTGGGGCAGAGGTTCTTAGTAATAAAGTTAGGAAGAAGATTAGTCCTTTAAAGATTTCAGCTGATGAATGGATCAATATAACCAGAGAGGCTCACTTGATTGGCTTTAAAACTACAGCTACTTTAATGTTTGGCCATGCAGAAGAAGATGAGGATATTTTAGAGCATCTTGTTAGAATAAGGCAGTTGCAAGATGAGACGAAAGGTTTTCTATCTTTTATTCCATGGACTTTTAAGCCCGAAAACACTTTTATGGAGAGGAATATTTCTAAGGAAATTGGGGGAGATAGATATCTTCGCGTCTTAGGTCTGTCTAGGATATTCCTAGATAACTTTAGTCATATTCAGGGATCTTGGTTTACGCAGGGCTTTAAGGTGGGGGGCCTGTCTCTTTACTATGGGGCGAATGATGTTGGGGGGACTTTACTCGAAGAGAATGTTTTAAAATCCGCAAACAATCCCTATAGGGCAAGTGTAGAGGAGATAATACACTTCATTAGGTCCGAAGGTTTTGTTCCTGTTCAAAGAGATACTTTTTATAAAACTATTAAGACTTATTAAATTAGAGCTGATTCTTAAATGCTTTTAAGTCAAGAGTATATTTTTCATGATCCTTGCTCCATGCAAGAATTAGATTGAACATTAATTTTAGAAACTCTTTTAAGTCTTGATTGTTAGAGTTCCATTTAAAGTCAATTCCGAATTTTTCAATAAATTTCGTCGAAAAGAAAATCTGCTCATACTGGAAGGAGATGTTATCGCTTCTTTTAAAATAGATACATGAATAGCATTTAGAGAAAATGATGCTGAATTCTTCGTTAATCCTTAGCCTTAAAGCTGCTGCTAAAGCTAAGGATTCTATAGCAGTAGCATATAACTCTGAGTCTTTAATCTGATTATCTGAAATCTTGTTGAAAATAGAATCTGGTATTACAGCTCTCCCTTTGTATATTCTTCTAGGGATATCTTCATTATGCAGAAGGTCGGAGTCAAACTCTCCTATGTCTGAGCAGGACAATAGGCTTCCCCTTATTTCTTCCCAAATAGACTCCTTTAATTTGATGATTTTATCTTTCATTCAACCAATTATAACTTAGTTTGAATAAAGCCAATATTATATGTAGAATATATCTTGTTTTAGGTTGGGAAATGATATGGATATACAATACTTAGAAGATAAGCTATTAAAGAAGGATGGAAGTATTAATTTTAAAGAAGCAATGGAACTTACAGAATTTCCTAAAAATAGGATTCTTGAATTAACAAGCTTGGCTAGAAAGGTAACTCTGAAATACAAAGGAGATGGAGTTTTTTTGCGCTCTATAATAAGTGCTAAAACAGGCGATTGCTCTGAGGACTGTTCGTTTTGTTCGCAATCTGTTCATTATTCTTCACCGATATCAAAGCACTCATTGCTAGACCCAGACGAAGTCTTGCAAGCTGCTCTTCAATCTGAGAAGATGGGAGCATTTGATTTTTGTATTGTTATGGCGGTTAAGGGTCCAAGCAAGAGTCAGTTCGAAAAGGTTATTGAGTCAATCGAGATAGTTAAAAATAATACCAAGCTAGAGGTTGGCTGTTCTCTTGGAAGTCTTACAGAAGACCAGGCCTTTGGTTTAAAGGAAGCCGGGGTATGGAGATACAACCATAATATTGAATCTTGCAGGGAATTTTTCCCTAATGTTTGTACCACTCATACTTATGATGAAAGAGTGTCAACCGCAAGGTTAGTTAAGAAAGCTGGAATGGAGCTCTGTTGTGGTGGAATTATAGGGCTAGGTGAAAGCGTTAAACAAAGAATTGAATTAGCTTTTGAGATTAAAGATTTAGATCCACATACTGTTCCTATGAACTTTTTAAACCCTAGGCCAAACACACCATTGGCTCACATGAAGCCAGTCGCAAGCCTTGAAGCTATTAAGACTATCGCTATTTTTAGACTTATAATGCCTGAGAAAGTTCTAATGTCGGGAGGCGGTAGAGAAATAACTCTTAGAGACCTGCAATCTATGGGAATAATGGCTGGATCAAATGGGATGATAATTGGTAATTATCTAACAACAGAGGGGAGACCGCCAGAAGAAGATTTGAAAATGATAGAAGACCTCCAGATGCCTATTCGAGATAGATATGATAGTATCAAATAGTTTTACCTTATGACTACCTCAAACAAAATAAAATCTTATGATTTAGACTATATTTGGCATCCTTTTACCCAAATGAAGGATTACTTAAATGAAGAGCCTTTGGTTATAGAGAACTCAGATGGTGTTTTCTTAATTGATTCGGACGGCAATAGGTATATTGATGGAGTATCATCTTTGTGGGTCAATATTCACGGACATAAAGTTTCCAAAATCAACTCTGCTATAAAGAAACAGGTTGATAAAGTCGCTCATTCTACTTTGCTTGGAATCACTAATCCGTCAGCGTCATTGCTTGCAAAGAAGTTGATTGATATTTCCCCTAAGGGTTTAAAGAAAGTCTTTTATTCCGGAGATGGTGCAAGTGCTGTGGAAGTAGCCCTAAAGATGGCTTTTCAGTATTGGCTTATTAAAGGTAAGTCAAAAAAGTCAAAATTTGTATGCCTTAAAGGAGGGTATCATGGGGATACTCTTGGAGCTGTCTCTGTCGGCGGGATAGATGCCTTTCATTCTACATTTAAGCCTTTATTGTTCGAGTCTTATCAAGTTTCATCTTATGATTCTTCTGATTTAACAATCTCAGAACTAAAAACTCTATTTAGTGAAAAGGCCGATACTGTTGCTGCACTTATTATAGAGCCTTATGTCCAAGCGGCAGGTGGAATCAAAGTTGCAAAAGATGGATATTTAAAAGAAATTAGTAAACTTTGTAAGAAGTATGATGTCTTACTTATACTTGATGAGGTTGCGACAGGATTTGGTAGGACAGGTGAAATGTTTGCCTGCGACCATGATAACGTAACTCCAGATATTTTAGTTTTAGGGAAAGGGTTGACTGGGGGGTACCTTCCACTCTCAGCAACTATTACTACAAATCAAATTTTTGAGACATTTCTTGGAGATCATGAAGAGATGAAAGCTTTTTTTCATGGCCATAGTTATAGTGGTAATCCAATTGCGTGTTCCGCCGCAATAGCAAATCTCGAAATTTTTGAGGATGAAAAAACTATCATAAAGGCTAAAACGACAATAAAAATTTTTGAGGATGAACTAAAAGAATTTTCAGGACTTAAGCATGTGTCAGGAATTAGGAATAAGGGTCTAATGGCAGGAATTGATTTGAAAAAAGATCCAAAGAATGATGTTTCTTATGAATTGAAAGATAGAATCAGCAAGAAGGTTTGTGATATAGCTAGGCGAGAAGGTGTTCTAATCAGACCTCTTGGGGACACTATAGTTATAATGCCACCAATTTCAATTAAACAAAAAGAACTAAAGAAGCTTACAAAATCTATTTATAAGTCGATAAAAGAAGCAACAGAAAATGAAAGTTAATAGTCTTGATTACTGGGTTAAAAAGAATCTCACTAAGATTAAAGAATCTAATCTACACAGAACTTTAGTTGAAATATCATCTTCTATGAGCCCAGAAGTTATTATAAATAAGAAAAGCTGTTATCAGTTTGCATCTAATAATTACTTAGGATTAACAACGAATCCAAAAGTAATTAATTCTTCTATTAGTTCTGCTTCAAAGTATGGTGTTGGGACTGGAGGATCAAGGCTAGTTACGGGCACTTCTAGTTTGCATCGTAAGTTAGAAGAGGAAATTGCAAGTTTTAAAAAAACTGAAGATTCAATAGTCTTCAGCTCAGGTTACCTAGCTAGCATAGGGACTATTCCTTCTATAATGAGTAAGAAAGATATAATCTTTAGTGATGAGCTAAACCATGCATGCCTAATTGATGGTGCCAGGTTAGCAGGAAGTAAAATAGTTATATATAAGCACTCCGATATGGTAGATTTGAAGAAAAAGCTTCAAAAATATAAATCTAATAAAGAAAAAAAGATGATTTTGACCGACAGTGTTTTTAGTATGGATGGGGACATTGCACCATTGGACAAGATTGTTGAATTATGCGATGAGTATGATTGCATTTCTATGATTGACGAAGCACATGCAACTGGAGTTTTAGGAGATACTGGTAGTGGTGCATCAGAAATGTTTCAGGTTCAAGATAAAATTGATATTTGTATGGGTACTTTGTCAAAGGCAGTAGGTTCAATCGGAGGATATGTTGCAGGATCTAGAGACTTGATTGATTTCTTAAAGAACAAGGCCAGGTCTTTCATATTCGACACTTCTCTTCCCGCCCCGGCACTTAGTGCTTCTCTAAAGGCTATATCTATAATTAGAAAAGATAATATTTTGAGAGAGAAGCTCTATGATAATATTAAGTACTTCCAAAGTTACCTTGAAGGTTCAAGCCACAATTACTTAAAATCTACTACACCAATTGTTCCTATAATTGTTGGTGATGAAAGAAAAGCCCTTATGTATTCTAAATTCTTACTAGAGAATCAGATTTATATTCCTGCAGTAAGACCTCCTTCGGTACCAGTTGGAGAATCAAGAATTAGGTTAACATTTATGTCTACTCATAAGAAAAAGCATATTGATAAATTAATTAAAGTAATGAAGAAACTAGAAAAATTCTCTAATTAATCTAGATTAAATAGTAAATCATACAAGAGAAGGTAAACTTTTAAGAGATTGTGATTATGGGAAGAAAAGAAGAAGAATTTGAGCTTTTCTGGAGTCTGCTATTAGGCAGAAAAGTTGATAAAAAGAAAGCTCGGATGGAATTTGTGAAAATAAAGACTAATCTTTCTGTTCAGGAGCTAGCGTCAAGATTTAATAGCCTATATAGGGCTACAAGTGAAGAGAGGTTCGTTCCTCACCCTCAGCGATGGTTAAAG
This sequence comes from Candidatus Dadabacteria bacterium UBA1144, assembly GCA_905181755.1. Taxonomy (GTDB): domain Bacteria; phylum Desulfobacterota_D; class UBA1144; order UBA1144; family UBA1144; genus TMED58. The sequence continues at coordinate 3,441 of CAJIYY010000022.1, read as the reverse complement.
AATGAGAGATGGAGCGATGAAGTTTCTGAGAAGGTTAACGGTGAAGAGGTTTATAGAGACGGTAAAGGTTTCATTGTATCTAAGGAAGAATGGGAGAAAAAGAGGTAATTTCTTAATATTATGAAAAAAGTTATTTTTCTTCTTTTGGATGGTGCTCGGAAGGATTCTTTGGAGACTCATATAGAAAATGGCTTGATGCCGAATATGAAAAGTTTAATAAGTCAAAACGGATCATTCTCTACTGCTGTTAGTGTTTTTCCTTCTACTACTGGCCCAGCCTATATTCCTTTTCTGATGGGTACCTTTCCAGGAAATAGCAATATGCCCGGCATTAGATGGTTTGATAAAGTTAAGTTTTCTAAGAATAGAAGCTCTCTAAACTCCCATAGAAGCTATGTTGGAATTGAAGGACTTCTCTTTAATAGAGACTTGAAGAAGTCACAAGCTACAATCTTTGAAATTGTAAATGATTCAAGGTCAATATTTAATGAAATTACAAGAGGTTTACCTTCAAAATTTGATATGACACAAATATCTAAATTTTATTATAAAGTTAAGTCTCATTTTTTAGGGTCGCAACTGATAGATAACGTTGCATCAGAAAAACTTTTAGATGCAATAGAATCAAGTGCACAATTCGTTTTCTGTTGTTATTTGGGTGTTGACTCTAACTCACATATCTCAGGCTGTAATAGTCAAAGCGTAGTAGATTCCTTTGTTAACTTCGATGATAAACTTGGCATAGTTGTTAAGAAGTTGAAGGATACAAAACAGTTTGAGGACACGCTCTTAATAATTACTAGCGACCATGGACACTCTAATACATCTTCACACTTAGATTTGACAGGGTTTCTCGAAAGGAGTGGGTACAAGGTCTTTTCCTATCCTTTAGTTCATAAAAAGTATTTAACTGATATTGATGCCGCTGTTATGGTTTCAGGAAATTCCATGTCTCATATATACCTTAGAGAAGATGGAGATTGGTCAAAGAAGCATACTTCTAGAAACTCAGATGGGCTGATAGATAAATTGCTTACATCTGAAGCAATAGATATAGTCATGTCCTTAAATACAAAAAATCAAATAGTTATTAAAAGTAAAAGAGGTATTGCACTTCTTGAAGATAAAGAAACGGGAGTGTTTTACACTCCTCTTGTAAACGATCCTTTTGGATATGAAGGGATTAAAGATTTTCTCTCCTATGATGATGTTCTTGAAAAAACTTTTGAAACATCCTATCCAGATGCTTTAACTCAAATAGTTCAAATTTTTAAATCTGGCCGTAGTGGCGATATCATTATTAGTGCTGAGACAGGATTTGATTTAAGAAGTAATTTCGAGTTTCCACAACATAAGTCGTCACATGGATCTCTGAAGAGTGATCATATGCATGTTCCATTGATTATGAATAGAATGGTCTCCGAGGATAAGATTAGAACAGTAGACCTTTTTCCAACCATCTTAGATTTTTTGAATTTACAAGTCCCGAACAAAGTAGATGGAAAAAAGTTAGATATTAATTAATTCTTCTTTGGAAAGTAGCTTTTTTATGTCTGCGTGTACAAGTTCTTCTTTTGATTTTAGAGAAGCTGAAACTTCTTTTACAAGTCTTTTAAAAGCGTTCTCAAGAATTTTCTGTTCACCAAAAGACAATTCCTTTTTTTTAGAGATATCATTAATTTCTCTGAAAACTTCTCCAGCCATGATTATATTCCCAGTCTTTAGTTTTTCAGTATAAGACCTATATCTTTTATTCCAGCTCAAGTTTTCTTCAATCTTATATTTTGTTTTACCCTTTATTAACGACCACAATGTCTTTAGCTCATTCTTTTTCGCTAAAGGTCTTAATTCTTTTGCTTGAACTGAATTAGTTGGAATCATTACTGTTATATCACTGTCAACAACTTTTAAAATTAAAAATTCATGAGTAGCACCAGCAATTTCTTGTTTTTGGATTCCGGTTATCGAGACCAAGCCATGAGATGGATAAACTGCTTTATCTCCGACTTTATACATAATATATTATCCCACATTTCATTCATATCTTCAATTTGATTTTCTCGTTCTTGACTACTTTATTATTAGTAATTTATATTCATCTTATGACTTTGAACACATTTTTGATAGGATATGAAAAATTTCTTAAGACTCAGAATAAAATGGATAATACTATAAGTCTCTATCTTAGAGATATTACTATTTATCTCTATGACTTTAAAAGAGTCCATAATTCTATACCACACAGCACTCTCTCTACTCTTTTAGAGAAAAAAGAACTTTTAACTTATTTTGAGAAACTTAAGGGACCCTACAAAGAGAAGAATGATCCAATCTCTATTAATAAATTCTATCGTACTCTTAGCAGGAAAATCTCTGGTTTTTCCAAGTTTTTAGATTTCTTAGTTCGAGAACAATTGATTGAAATAAATTTCCTTAGGGGGTTTGATAGAACAAACTTGATTAAAAAGAATAGAGAGGTAATTAGTAGGAATTATACAAAATGGATACCTCAGGAAGAGTTAGTGCTTTTTGTCAAAGCCTTGACAGCTTGTGCTCAGTCTTCGAATTCTCTTAATGTCCACAGAGATTCTATACTCGTCCTGCTTCTTATTTTTACAGGATTAAGGGCTACTGAGGTAACTAGAATTAAAATAGAAGATGTTGATTTAGGTAATTGTTGTATAAAAAATGTTTTAAGGAAGAGGCGTAACTACGCTGAGATTCCAATTGAAAGAAAACACTTAGGACCACTTTTGGAGAACTATATTAAATTAAAAAAAATAGATTCTGATAATAGACTAGGTTACTTGTTTACAAAGAAAGAAGGAGTTCAAATCGACAGATATTTGGTCTATAGAGTTGTTCTTAAATATTCTAAGAAGTTATTAGGTAGAGAGATTCATCCACATATACTTAGGCATACTTTTGCCACAATTATGTGCATGAATGGAGCAAATATCTCTGATGTGAGAGATATGTTGGACCATAAAAGTATTTCATCAACTGAAATATACGAACACGTTAACAAGATAAAGAATAAATATGATGTTATTAATAACTTTGACCTTGGCTAACTTAAAAATAAATATAAGATAGAGATTTTTATAAATATCTTTTATAATCCTCCCTTAATGGTATGAAAGATAATTTAAAAATTGCAAAAACATTAATAGAAGCTTTGCCTTATATCCAAAAATTTAGAGGTAAGACTATTGTTCTTAAGTTTGGAGGAAGCATAGGGTCTAAGGAATTCACTAATTTTGCCAGGGACCTAGTTCTATTAAATTACGTCGGGATAAATCCTGTTGTTGTTCATGGCGGAGGGGCTGAAATTACTAAGGCGCTTTCTAAGGCTGGCTTAGAGGCTAATTTTATTGACGGGCTAAGGGTTACATGTGATAAGACTATGGACATAGTAGAGAAAGTCTTATTTAAGAAAGT
>CAJIYY010000021.1 GCA_905181755.1 Candidatus Dadabacteria bacterium UBA1144 | reverse complement strand
AGCAAGACCTGCTCCATTAACTAGGCAACCTATGTTTCCATCAAGTTTAACAAAACTAAATCCCCACTCTTTTGCTTCTAGCTCAGAAGGCTCCTCTTCGGTTGGATCATGAAGATCCTTATATTCCTTATGCCTAAATTCGGCATTATCATCAAAATTAATTTTTGCATCAAGAGCTTTAACTTCATCTTTATCAGTAACAATCAAAGGATTAACCTCAACAAGAGTACAATCTGTTTCTATAAAGAGCTTGTACATCCCTTGAATCAATGGACCCAGCTGTTTAACTTGTCCTTTATCGAAACCTAGAAAATATCCTATCTTTCTTATATGAAAGGGCTGTACCCCAACAACAGGATCTATGGGTTGTGTTAAAAGTTTTTCTGGAGTTTCTTCCGCAACCTTTTCAATATCAACACCACCTTCAGGACTGGCAATGATAACATTCTTTTCTGTTCCCCTGTCAGTTACAAACGATAAGTAGTATTCCTTCTTAATGTTAGATGCGGCTTCAACGTAGACCTTGTTAACTAGCTTACCTTCAGGGCCAGTTTGATGAGTTATCAACGTCATTCCTAACATGGATTTAACCATTTCCCTTACTTCGGCAGGTGTCTTAACTAATTTAACTCCACCGCCCTTACCTCTACCACCAGCGTGTATCTGAGCTTTAACAACGTACTCTTCTACATTAAGCGATTTCGCATACTCTTCTGCATCATTTTCATTTTCAAAAACTTTGCCTTCTGATGTAGCCACGTTGAATTTGCGAAACAAATCCTTTGCTTGATATTCGTGAATATTCATAATATCTCCTTATTGTTAAATTATATAATCGTTTTTATTAAATTTCTTCTCATTAAAGCTATATTGGAGATAGAAATGCCCTTAGGACAAACTGCCTCACACTCACCATGGTTAGAACAGGACCCAAAACCTTCATCATCCATTGTTTGAACCATATTTTTAACTCTTTCATCTTCTTCAACTTTTCCTTGAGGCAAGTGAGAAAGATGCGAAATTTTTGCACTAGTAAATAATGCAGCAGAAGCATTTGGACAAGATGCAACGCATGCTCCACATCCTATGCATGCTGCAGAATCAAAAGCATCTTCAACATCACTCTTTGATATTAATATACTGTTTGCATCTGGGGCACTTCCTGTACTCGCACTAATATAACCACCAGCTTGAATAATAGAATCAAATGAGCTTCTATCCACGACTAGATCTTTGACAATCTTAAAAGGAGTAGCTCTGAAGGGTTCTATTACAAGAGTTTGTCCGTTTTTAAAATGACGCATATGCAATTGACATACTGTTGTTTTAGCAAGAGGACCATGGGCCACACCATCTATAACAAAACCGCAAGTACCACATATACCTTCCCTACAATCACTATCAAATGCTATTGGTTCTTTTCCTTCTTTTTGCAAATTCTCATTCACAACATCTAGCATCTCTAAGAATGAAATATGTATTGATATTTCTTTTACAGAATAAAACTCAAAAGAACCAGTCTCATTATTTGATGGCTGTTTCCAAACTTGTAAGTTCAAATTAATAAATTCTGACATTATTTATAATTCCTTTGGGTCATTTTGACAAATTTATAGTCTAAATTCTCTTTATGAAGAGTAGGAATATTACTTTCATTAAATTCCCAAGCTGAAACATAAGCGTACTTATCATCATTCCTCAAAGGCTCGCCTTCTTCGGTTTGATACTCTTCTCTAAAATGCGCTCCACAAGACTCTTCTCTATTCAAAGCATCCAAAGCCATCAATTCACCAAGCTCAAGGAAATCAGCCAATCTTCCAGCGTGCTCAAGACTTTTATTTAAAGTATTTGATTCTCCAGAGATATATAAATCATTCCAAAATTTATCTTTAATTTTAGGAATCTTATCTAAGGCTTCTTCTAAAGACTCTTTAGTTCTGGACATTCCCACTAGATCCCACATTACAGCACCAAGCTCTCTATGTATTTCTAAAGTGGTAGAAGACCCCTTAATATTAATTAATTTCTCGGTTTTTTCTTTTGAATCATTTTTAGCTTCTTTAAACTCTTCAGAATTAATATTTACACTATCTAAATTAGTATTAGCCAAGTAATTACCTAATGTATTAGGAATTACGAAATACCCATCAGCAAGACCTTGCATAAGCGCACTTGCTCCAAGCCTGTTCGCTCCATGATCAGAGAAATTTGCTTCTCCTAAAACAAATAGCCCAGGAACAGTGCTCATTAAATCATAATCCACCCACAGACCGCCCATAATGTAATGTATAGCAGGATATATCTTCATTGGCTCGTCATAAGGACTTTCACCAGTTATCGTCTCGTACATATCAAACAAGTTTCCGTACTTATCTGAAATATTTTTCTTCCCAAGCCTTTCAATAGAACTTTCAAAATCTAAGTACACAGATCTACCTGTAGGATCAATCCCCATACCTTCATCGCACATTTTTTTAATTGCCCTTGAGCCTACATCTCTTGGAACAAGGTTCCCGTACGTGGGATACATTCTTTCTAAGAAGTTGTCTCTATCAGATTCTGGAATATCAGAAGGAAGCCTTTTGTCATCTTTGTTCTTTGGAACCCAAACTCTTCCATCATTTCTTAGACTTTCTGACATTAATGTTAATTTTGATTGATATTCTCCAGATGTCGGAATACAAGTAGGGTGGATTTGAGCAAAACATGGATTTGCCATAAATGCTCCTTTTTTGTGACATCTCCAAGCCGCAGTTACATTTGAGCCTTTACCATTAGTAGATAAGAAATAAACATTTCCATAACC
>CAJIYY010000020.1 GCA_905181755.1 Candidatus Dadabacteria bacterium UBA1144 | reverse complement strand
AAAGTAGTTCCTTCTGTGGCATATGCTTCAGAAACAAATATTTTTTCTGAATCTGTAAAACCCTTTTCATAAGCGTTAGAAACTGCCGATTTCAGTGTTTTGGAAACTTCTTCCTTTGAACCCTGCTTTAATGTTTTTAACAACATAAATGCATAATCTACATTTCTTCCTCTGATAGTTTCAAGAACCAAATTAACCTTCCTAGGAGTCCTTCTAGCGTATTTCAATATAGCTTTTGCTATCATTATCTTTTACCACCCTTTTTATCTCCACCCGCATGCGCATTAAAGGTTCTTGTTGGTGAAAACTCTCCTAATTTGTGGCCGAGCATATACTCTGTCGCATAGACAGGTATAAATTTCTTCCCGTTATAAACAGCAAATGTTAAGCCTAGCATCTCTGGAACAATCATTGACCTTCTTGACCAAGTCTTAATAATCTTTTGGCTATCTATTTCTTTTGCTTTAACCACTTTTTTCATCAATTTATCATCAACGAATGGTCCCTTTTTTATCGATCTACCCATTTTCTATAATCACCTCTTGTCCATTCCGTAACCAATTCTTCTTCTTTTTACTATTAACTTATCAGTTCTCGGATTATGCCTTGTTTTCTTACCAATTGTAATCCAACCCCATTTAGATACTGGGTGAGGATTACCTCTTGCTGCTTTACCTTCACCACCACCGTGCGGATGGTCAACTGGATTCATAGCAACACCTCTTACCTTGGGTCTTCTACCAAGATTCCTATTACGTCCTGCCTTCCCTATTACAATCTGATTGTGCTTGTCATTCCCTAATTTTCCTATGGTAGCTCTACAGATTGAACGAACATACCTTGTTTCACCTGAGCTTAATTTTATCATTGTTAAGTCTTTCTCATTTCCAAGAACTTGAGCGAATGTACCTGCTGACCTAGCAAGCTTACCTCCATTCCCTGGTGATAGCTCAATATTATGGACAATAGAGCCCTCAGGAATATTTCCTAATTCCAAAGAATTACCCAGTATAATTTCGGTTTTTGAAGAAGCTATTATTTTATCTCCTACCTTTATTCCTAGTGGGGCAAGAATGTATCTCTTCTCTCCATCCATATAGCTAACTAATGCAATCCTTGCAGTTCTATTCGGATCATATTCAATTGTCTTTACATGGCCAGGAACATCAAGCTTGTCTCTTTTAAAATCAATTATTCTATAAAGTTGCTTATGTCCTCCTCCACGACTTTTAGAAGTAATTCTTCCTAAATTATTTCTTCCCTTTTTATTATGGGAATATGTAAGCAGAGGCTTATGGGGAGATTTAGTTGTAATCTCATCATAATCTGCTGATGTCATAAAACGTCTACCAGCACTGGTAGGTTTATATTTCGTAATCCCCATACTAAACTCCTTGAACTATTTCTATTTTTCCTTCTTTGAGCGTTATAAATGCTTTTTTTTGTTTTGAGCGTTTCCCTACAAGCTTTCCACCTTTCATGACCTTTTTTCCGGGCTTAATTGCAGTTCTAACATCTTTAACTTTAACATCAAAGAACTTTTGTATTGCGTCTCTAATCTCATTTTTTGTAGATTTAGGATTAACTTCAAAAACATAGCATTCATCTTGACTCATTAGCTGGGTTTTTTCTGTTACTAAGGGTTTAATTATTATATCTGAAACATATTTTTTCATTATCTAACCCTCTCTAATAAGCTAGTAAGAGTTGGTTTATCGATAAGAATAGATTTATAGTTAAGCAAATCGTAAACATTAACACCTTCTGACTTAATCAGTTTTAATTTTTCTATATTCCTTGAAGCTAAATTTATATTTTGATTTTCAACATTAGAAATTATTAATAATTTTTCTGACAGATTAAATGGCTTTAGTAATTTAATTAAATCCTTAGTTTTATGTGTATCTAGATCAAAAGAGTCAACCACTTTAATCGTCTGTTGTTGTATCTTGTAGAGTAGGCTATGAAACAAAGCGAGTTTTTTGATTTTCTTAGGAACACTAATAGACCAATCCTTAGGTTGCGGTCCAAAAATGACTCCTCCACCTCTCCAGATAGGGGATGTAGTAGAACCAGCTCTTGCATTTCCAGTTCCCTTCTGTTTAAAAGGCTTTTTATTGCTGGCCTTTACAAGGGCTCGGTTTTTCGTAGCAGCTGTACCTGATCTACGTTTAGAAAGTTGGGATTTTACTACCAAACTTATTGCCTTACGATTAATCTCAACTGAATCATCAAGATTCAAATCAAACTTTTCAATTTCTTTATTTTTAATATCAACTATATCAATATTCATTAGCCTTTCCTTGTATGGTTAACGTAGACAACAGAGCCGTTAGACCCTGGAACTGAACCCTTTATCAAAATTAAATTATCTTCTAAATCTATACTCAATACTGTGAGTCCTTGTATCGTTGACTTTTTACCACCGTATCTACCAGCCATTTTTTGTCCTTTCCAAACCCTACCAGGGTAGGCGCAAGCTCCAATAGAACCACCAGATCTCTGATTCTGAGGGGTTCCGTGAGTATGCTTTAGACCAGCGAAATTGTGCCTTTTTATTACACCTGCAAAACCTTTACCTTTTGAGTTAGAAGTTACATCTGCTATGTCTCCTTCTTTGAAGATATCAGCCCTTATCTCTTCTCCTGGTTTAATGTCTACTTCAGGATTAAGCAAGTCAAATTCTTTAACATATTTAATTGGTTTTACCTTTAGCTTAGAAAGATACCCTAGCTTCGACTTATTTAATAATCTAGGCTTTGCATCCTGAAAACCAATTTTTAAAGAGGTCTTATCTTTTTTTATTTTTTTCTCTAAAGCTAAGCAAGGACCTAATTTTATAACAGTTGTTGGTATGACTTTTCCATCATCAGTTATTGTCTGAGTCATCCCGAGCTTGGTTCCAATAAGGCCACTAAGCTGAATTTGTGATTTTGAAGAGTCCTCGTTTGAAGAAACTTCCGGGGTACTATCATCAACAGTATCTGTATTGTTTTCTTTAATATCTATTTCTTCTGACATCTATACACCTTGTAATTTGATTTCTACCTCTACACCAGAAGCTAAATCTAACTTCATTAAAGAATCGATTGTTTGCTGTGTAGGCTCGAGAATATCAACAAGGCGCTTATGCGTTCTCATCTCAAAATGTTCACGTGAATTTTTGTAAACATGCGGGGCTCTTAGAACACAAGTTCTAGAAATATTGGTTGGAAGTGGTATCGGACCTGCAACCTTAGCACCGGTTCTCTTAACCGTTTCAACAATCTCAAAAGTAGACTTATCTAATAATCTATGATCATAAGATTTAAGCTTTATTCTAACTTTTGGTGCGGTTTCCATAATTTTTATCTCTTTACTCCTAAATTTACTCAGTAATCTTTGTTATTACTCCTGCACCTACTGTTCTTCCGCCCTCTCTAATAGAGAACTTAAGACCTTCAACCATAGCTACCGGAACTATTAAATCTACATTCATCTTCGTATTATCTCCAGGCATAACCATCTCTATTCCTTCACCTAATTCAATAGAGCCTGTTACGTCTGTAGTTCTAAAGTAAAATTGTGGTCTATATCCCTTAAAGAAAGGAGTATGTCTTCCACCCTCTTCTTTCTTTAGAACGTAAACTTCTGCTTCAAACTTTTTATGTGGCAGAATAGAACCTGGTGCGCATAATACTTGTCCTCTTTCGACGTCATCTTTTTCAATGCCTCTTAAAAGAACACCAACATTATCACCAGCTTCAGCATAATCTAAAATCTTTCTAAACATTTCAAGACTTGTTGCTGTAGTTTCTGTAGTATCTTTAATTCCAACAATTTGAATCTTATCACCAGAATTAATTTTTCCTTGCTCTACTCTTCCTGTAACAACAGTTCCTCTTCCAGAAATTGAAAAAACGTCTTCAATAGCTAATGAGAAAGGTTTATCAAGCGCTCTTTCAGGCTGAGGTATCCATTCATCAACTTTTGCCATTAATTCTATAATTGCTTCTTCACCTGTCTTAGCATCAGTTCCCTCTACAGCAGCCAAAGCTGACCCAGAAACTATCGGTGTATTGTCGCCATCAAATCCATATTCTGTTAACAATTCACGAACCTCAAGTTCTACTAATTCTACTAATTCTAAATCTCCACCTAATTGATCAACTTTATTTAGGAAAATAACTAATTTTGGAACACCAACTTGCCTAGCAAGCAGAATATGCTCTCTAGTTTGTGGCATTGGTCCATCTGTAGCACTTACAACTAAAATTCCACCATCCATTTGAGCAGCACCAGTTATCATATTTTTTACATAATCAGCATGACCAGGACAATCAACGTGGGCATAATGTCTAGCTTCAGTTTCATATTCTACGTGAGCAGTATTAATTGTTATACCTCTTTCTTTCTCTTCTGGAGCATTGTCAATATCAGCATATGTCATAGCTGTGTTACCACTTGCTTTAGCTAGAGTCATACTTATAGCTGCAGTTAAAGTAGTTTTACCATGATCTACGTGACCAATTGTTCCTATATTACAATGAGGTTTATTCCTCTCAAATTTTTCCTTAGACATATTATATGTCCCTCCTGAATAATGACATTACGCTTCTTCTAATTTCATCTTTTCGTAAATATGCTGTGGCACATCACTATAAGTTGAAAACTCCATTGTAAATGTTGCACGGCCTTCTGTCAAGGAACGTACATCAGTTGCATATCCGAACATTTCAGATAATGGAACTTCTGTTTGAACTTCTTGTAGCTCCCCTCTTGATTCTGTGCCATGAATTCTTCCTCTTCTTGAATTTAAATCCCCAATAACAGTTCCCATAAAGTCTTCAGGAACAACGACTTCAACTTTCATTACTGGTTCTAGAACAACAGGTCCTGCTCTTCTGATAGCATCTTTGAATGCTAAAGACCCTGCAATTTTAAATGCCATTTCTGATGAATCAACATCATGAAAAGAGCCATCATAAAGTGTTACTTTTACATCTACAACTTCATAACCTGCAACAACTCCACCAACCATAGCTTCCTTGACGCCTTTCTCTACAGCCGGAATAAATTCCTTTGGAATTGTTCCACCTTTAATTTTATCAACAAATTCAAAACCTCCACCTGTCTCAAGTGGCTCGATTCTTATTTTCACATGACCATACTGGCCCTTACCGCCAGTTTGTTTTATATACTTCTGCTCTGCCTCTGCTTCTTTTCTTATTGTTTCCCTATATGCAACTTGTGGTGCTCCGACATTTGACTCAACACTAAATTCCCTCTTTAGTCTATCTACAATGATTTCTAAATGCAGTTCACCCATTCCAGCAATAATTGTTTGATTTGTGTCATGATCAACCTTAACTTTAAATGAAGGATCTTCTATTGCTAATTTGCTAAGAGCCATTCCTAATTTTTCTTGATCTGCTTTTGTGTTAGGTTCAATTGCAACAGATATTACAGGTTCTGGAAAATTTAAACTTTCTAAAACTATCGGATTATTTTTGTCACATAGAGTTTCACCAGTATAAGTATTTTTAAGACCTACAGCTGCTGCTATATCACCTGCAGCTACAAAAGTAATATCCTCTCTCTTGTCTGCATGCATTTTAAGTAATCTTCCAACTCTTTCAGTAGCATTTTTTGTAGGATTATAAACTGCAGACCCAGCTTTTAGAACTCCAGAATATACTCTCACATATGTGATGGTCCCAACAAAAGGGTCGGTCATAATTTTAAATGCTAAAGCTGAAAGCGGTTCATCTTCACTTGGTTTTCTTTCCATTTCTTTTAATTCATCGTCAGGGTCTGTCCCTTTGATTGGGGGAAGATCTAAGGGAGATGGCAGATACCTTTTAACAGCATCCAAAAGAAGCTGTACGCCTTTATTCTTAAAAGCTGATCCGCAGATTACGGGAACAATCTCAAGATTAATTGTTTGCTTTCTTATTGCAGCAATTATTCTATCTCTATCAATATCTTTCCCTTCCAAATAGTCTTCCATTATTGTTTCATCATTATCTGAAAGCAATTCGAGCATATTGTCTCTTGTTTGCCTTGCTTCTTCTAGGATATCCTCAGGAACAGGCATTAATTCAAATTTTGCACCTAATGATTCTCCATCCCAGATTGCTAACTTCATTTCAATTAAATCGATAATGCCCTCGAAAAGGTCATCTTTAAAATAAGGCAGATGTAGCCTTACTGGGTTTGAGCCTAAACGAGATTTTATTTGATCTACTGTCCTTTGAAAGTTTGCTCCGGTACGATCCATTTTATTAACGAAACACATTCTTGGAACATTGTATCTATCGGCTTGCCTCCAAACAGTTTCTGATTGAGGCTCAACTCCACCTACACTATCAAAAACTACACATGCACCATCTAGAACTTTTAATGAACGCTCAACTTCAATCGTAAAATCAACGTGGCCGGGTGTATCAATAATATTTATATCTATTCCATCCCAACTGCAAGCAGTTGTTGCGGATGTAATTGTAATACCTCTTTCTCTTTCCTGCTCCATCCAATCCATAGTTGCTGCACCATCATGAACTTCGCCTATTTTATAACTTTTACCTGTGTAAAATAATATTCTTTCTGTAGTGGTTGTTTTTCCAGCATCAATATGTGCAACAATACCAATATTTCTTACTAAACTTAAATCTTTACTCATTTTTAATACGACCTACCAACGATAATGGGAAAAGGCTCTGTTGGCCTCTGCCATTTTTAAAGTATCTTCTTTCTTCTTTGCTGCTCCACCTTTATTATCTTTAGCGTCAAGAATCTCGGAAGCCAATTTTATAGCCATACTCTTTCCATCTCTTTTTCTTGCGGCAGTTAACATCCATCTTATAGCTAAAGAATTCTTTCTAGAAGAGGTAACCTCAACTGGAACTTGATATGTAGCACCACCAACACGCCTAGATCTAACTTCAACTGTAGGCTGAATGTTCCTAAATGCTTCTTCGAAAACTTCTAGTGGGTCAGATTTTGTTTTATCTTTAATAATATCCATGGAATCATAAAAAATTGCCTCAGCAATACTTTTCTTTCCATCGAGCATTAGAGAATTAATGAACTTAGCAATAGCTACCTTGTTATATTTGGTATCAGGTGCTGGTATAAGTTTTTTTATTGGTCCTTTTCTTGCCATATTTAAATTATCCCTAATTAGTCTTTGGTTTTTTTGTTCCGTATTTAGATCTTGACTGCTTTCTACCCTCTACACCAGTTGTATCAAGACAGCCCCTTACTATATGATATCTAACTCCAGGTAAATCTTTAACTCTACCACCCCTTATTAGAACCACAGAATGCTCTTGTAATTTATGGCCCTCACCAGGAATATAGCCTGTTACCTCAATCCCATTTGTAAGTCTGATTCTAGCAACTTTTCTCAAAGCTGAATTTGGTTTCTTTGGTGTAGTAGTATAAACACGAGTACAAACACCCCTTTTTTGGGGATTATTTTGCAATGCTCTAGACTTACTTTTTTTCTTTTCAGTAAATCTAGCATTTTTAGCTAGTTGAGTTATTGTAGGCATAATTTCCTCATATTTAATCCTTGAAATATGCCACAATTCAAAAGTATGTCAAGAGAATTAAGGTTTTTTTCTTAGTCCCTTCTGCCCTATGTCTTTTCTGTAAACTAAATTAGTTGAGTCAATCTTAAAAACAGATTCGTAAACCAGAGCAACTGCATCCTCAAGTGAATCTCCCTCCGCAGTTACACCAAGTACTCTTCCTCCATTAATACAAACCTCATTGTCGATCTTTGATGTCCCTGCATGGAAAATTGTGACACCTTGCGTTCTCAATTTTGATAAATTCTTTATAGGTTTATCTAAATCATACTTCCCAGGATATCCCTTTGCCGCCATCACAACTGTGACTGAAGACTTTTTCTTCCAAAGGAGCTTGTAGTCCTTCAGCTCTTCTTTTGCAGTCATATAAAACAAGTCAAATGCATCAGAGTCGAGTCTGTATAAAAGTGGCTGCGTCTCAGGGTCACCAAAACGACAATTAAATTCCACTACCTTAGACTTCTTGTTCTTAATCATTAATCCAATATAGAGAACACCAGTATAGTTAATTGAATCTTTCTTGAATCCAGCAAAGACTGGATGGACAATATCATTCATTATATTATCTCTTGTTTCATGGTCAATGATTGGAGCTGGAGAATAGGCTCCCATTCCACCAGTATTAGGCCCTAGATCATTATCTAAGAGTCTTTTATGGTCCTGCGATGAGTCTAGCGGTAAGATTGTTCTTCCATCAGTAAAGACAAAGAAAGAAGCCTCTTCTCCTTCTAAGAACTCCTCTATAACAACTTTTTCACCTGATAAAGAAAAAATCTTGTCCTGCATCAAAAAGGTCAAGAATTCTGAAGCTTCCTCAAGATTAAAACAAACCCTGACTCCCTTTCCTGCAGCAAGTCCATCGGCCTTCACTACAAGAGGATAATTAGAATTACTCACAAACTTTATTGCTTCGTCGTAATCTGAAAAACTTTCAAAATTTGCAGTTGGTATATGATGTTTTTTCATGAAAATTTTAGAGAATTCTTTGCTTGATTCTAGCTGAGCAGAATCCTTGTTTGGACCAAAAATTAATAGCCCATTCTCTCTAAATAAATCAACGATTCCAACAGAAAGTGGCTGCTCTGGTCCCACAATAGTCAAATCAATTTTATTCGATAGAGCAAAGCCTAACAAATTGGCTATATCATCTGAGTCTATATTAACTAGATCAACGATATCACCTATCCCAGCATTTCCTGGAGCACAAAAGACTTTTGATACCTTATTGCTTTTTAAGATAGACCAACAGATGGCATGTTCGCGACCTCCTGATCCTACAACTAAAACTTTCATGTAATGAATTATAATAAACTTTTACGCTACTGTAACTACCTTAGCTAAATTCCTAGGTTGATCAATGGATAAATTGTTAAGCTTTGCAAGATGATAAGCCAGCAATTGAACCAATAAAGTAAAATATATAGGTAGCAAATCTTTAGCCTCATTTGGTATAGGAATGTAATCTATCTTCGAAATAAATTCTGGATCTATCTTTTGAATAGAATTCAATGTTCCAAAAAGGATAATTCTCTTAGACCTACTATGGGCTTCGTACAAATTAGTTATCTCTTTTAAAACAGTATCTTTATTGTCAGACAAAAGATAAAGTATCGGGAAATTGCTATGCAATAACGCAATCGGACCATGTTTCATCTCGGACGATAAAGAACCTTCAGAGTGAATATAAGATATTTCTTTTATTTTTAAGGCCGCCTCTAAAGCTACAGGATAAGTATAGTTTCTACCAAGAATAAAAAAGTTTTTATATTTATAGAATTTCTTAGCAATTATTTTTATATCTTCTTGAACTTTAAAAAATTTGCCATAAGTATTATCTAAACTTGGAAAATCCAAGTTGTTTTTTTTAGTAGAATAATAAAGTGCCATTAGATAGAGAGATGAAATTTGTCCGGTAAAAGTTTTAGTTGCAGCCACACCTTTCTCTATACCTAAGGATAGATTAATATTAAATTTGGTATTTCTTACTAGTCTAGAGTCAAGATTATTAACGATTGATAAAGAGTTAGAAAAAAAACTCTTATTGGCCTCTATCAAGTCACATGTGTCAGCAGTTTCTCCCGACTGAGATATAAAGATATATAATATTTTATTTGATTTCTTATTAAAAAAAGTAAATTCAGATGGTCTATAGATAGAAGTAGGTATTCTGCTTATTGTCTCAAAATTATACTTTCCAAGCATGGATGCATTATATGATGAGCCACAACCTATAATCACTATCTCTTTTGGTTTAGGGATTGATTTTAACTTGTCTAAAATTATTTTTTGCTTTTTAAAAAGCTCTGGAATTAAAATCTTTTGAGACATGATTTCATTGTAAGTAATCGAATTCTTATTTAAATCTAATTTTGTTTTCATATTAGGACTACTTATAAATTTTGTAAATTTTATTTTAACTTCTTTGAAAGATTTATCTAAGCATTTGTAATCTCCATTATTCACCTCTAGAATCTGCTCGTTTTCTAAGAAATAGTATTTCTCCAAATTCACCTTCATTGCATTTGTATCAGATGAAAAAATTATCTCGTTGTTTTTCTTTAATCCGAAGAACAAAGATGTTTTGTTTTTATAAGAAACTAATTTGTTAGGATTTTCCTTGTCTATACACAAAAAAGCATTTGACCCTTTTAAAATCTTACCAACTTCGAAAACAGCCATGGAAAGATCGTTGGTGGACGAATAAAAGTACTCAATTAATTGCACTATTACTTCAGAATCAGTATCGGAAAGAAACTTGTTATTCTTTAAGTATTTAGTTTTCTTTAACTCATGAAAATTCTCTACAATTCCATTGTGAACCAAAAGAATCCTTTTATAAGCATGTGGATGACAGTTCTTAATTGAAGGCTTCCCGTGAGTTGCCCACCTCGTGTGGCCTATAATGAGTGAAGACTTTGTATCAACTTTAATTTTCTCTTCAAGTGAACTAATACTTTTTGTTGTTTTAGTAGTTACAAAATTTTGGTTGTCTAAGTAAGATATACCAGCTGAGTCATAACCTCGGTACTCCAACTCCTTTAAAGAGAGAAAAAAGGACTCGAACCTAATTTTTTTTCTTGAATAAATACTATATATTCCGCACATAATTATTTCTTTGCTTTTCTTTTCCAATTAGGAATATGCTTCTCTTTCGTCCTAGTTATACCTAAAGTACCATCAGGTAGATCAGAAGTTAAGATTGAACCGGCTCCTGTCGTCGATCCCTTACCTAACTTAATTGGTGCAACTAGCATAGTGTCGCTTCCTACAAAGACATTATCACCTATCAAAGTCTTGTGTTT
>CAJIYY010000019.1 GCA_905181755.1 Candidatus Dadabacteria bacterium UBA1144 | reverse complement strand
TTTTCCAGGTTTTTTTATAAAAAAAATGGACATATGACAGACAGAGATTATAATTAACTCAAGAGGTTATTTATGAATCAAAAAATTAAGTCTCGCGGGGCAACTTCCAAATCTAACAATTTCCTTAATTCAAAGTCCGCTTTTGTAAATAAAAAGAATGATGTTTCAGAATATGATTCAATTAAAGAATACTTTTCTAAAGCTCTGAGCTCTCCCCTACTAACAGCATCAGAGGAAAGAACTTTGGCTTCGCAATTAAAATCATGCGATGCACAAATAAAATCTTTTGAAAAAAAACTACTTATTGCAAGTAAAAAAGACATAATTAAAGTAAAAAGTTTTCTTAAAGCAATTTCTAATAAAAAAAATCAAATTTTTCAATCTTTCACAAAATCAAACCTGAGATTGGTTGTGAGTATTGCAAAGAAGTATGCAAACAAGGGTGTTCCTCTTATAGATTTAATACAAGAAGGAAATATAGGGCTAATGAGAGCAGTTAGGAAATTTGATCATACACGGGGATTTAAATTCTCTACTTATGCTGCATGGTGGATACATCAATCTATAACTAGAAGCATAATGGATCAATCTAGGTCAATTAAAGTACCAGTATACATTCTAGAGAAATCAGCAAAAGTTTTTAAAGCGAACAAGATGTTAGAGGAAAAGCTCTCTAGAAAACCAGAGATGTTTGAAATTGCAATTGAAGTTGAGCTACCAATTGAGGCAGTTAGGCAGATCCTAGATTCGGGGTCAGACACTTTATCCCTTGACTCCCCTATCTCAACCGAAGAGAATGCTTCATTTATTGATTTCCTTGAAGATAAAAGAAGTCTTCAGGACGATCTATCATCTCACTCTTCTCTTCAAACTACTATCAATGTAGCACTTGAAGGACTAGAGGATAGAGAAAAAGAAATTATAAATCTCAGATTCGGGATTAATAATTCAGAAATTTTAACTTTAGATGAAATCGGAAAGAAATTCGGCTTAACTAGAGAAAGAATAAGGCAGATAGAGAAGAAAGCCCTGAAGAAGATTCAGAAAAACTATGGATTTTCTCTAAAAGGATTTTTAAACTAGAGGAGTTTTATGACATTTCACATTGATCAGAAACCTTTGAATGAACCTTCAACAGTTAGGTTGTCTAGTAAATTAAATAGCAATAACTTAAAAAAAGAGGTTTCAAAAAAAAATCTAAAATCTAAAAAAATTAGAAGGAACACTAGAAATCTTTTATTATTCTAATTGATGCCTTTATTTCGATATAGCAAAACTTATATGAAGCCAACAAGGAAGGTTTTTAATTGGCATAAAAACCTATTGGCGCTAGACAGGATTACTCCACCTTGGGACAAGATTAAAATTATTGGAAGAGAGTTTATTACTAAAAATCCTATAAAGAATGGAATAGTAACGTTAGAACAAACATTTCTTCCACTTATTAAACTAAAGTGGAAAGTCTTACATGGCGATTACTCGGAAGGAAAATCTTTCCAAGATTCTCTGATTTCTGGGCCACTTAACAAATGGACTCATAAACACGATTTCAAAAAACTCTCATCATCTTCTACGACTATTGAAGATACGATACAATTTGATCATTGGATTAGTCTAAATAGACTTAATAAGTTTACTTTAGATAGGCTGCATAAATCATTCGATTATAGATCAAAGATAATTGAGCATGACCTGGAAAACCTTTACGACAACATAAATAATAACTATATTCTAATATCTGGAGCTACTGGAATGATTGGTGGAGATTTAGTTCCTTTGCTTAATTCTTTAGGATATAAAATAATCATATTAAAGTTTGACAAAAATAGTAAAAATGACGGATATCCTAAAAATTATTCTTCTGGAAATAAAGATATAATAACTTTTCGATGGAATCCGTACTCTCAGAATACTCTCATAATTCCTAAAGAAATATCAAATAAAATAAAATTTCTCGTTAATTTATCAGGTGAAAACATCCTAGGAGTTTGGACTAAATCGAAGAAAGACTTAATACTGAAGAGTAGGATTTCTTCAACCAGGAGCTTGTACCAAATTCTTAAAGTAAATTCAATTAGGCTAGATTGTAGTATTCACGCGTCAGCAACTGGATTTTATGGCTCAAAAAAATCTAATATCTTAGATGAGAATAATTCATCAGGGCTTGGTTTTTTAGCAGAAACAACAAAAGAATGGGAAAAAGAACAGAATAAATTCTCAAAATTTGCAAATAGAAATATCAATTTACGCATTGGCACTGTACTTTCTAGCAAAGGGGGCTTGATAAAGCTACTTGAACTTCCATTTAGACTGGGAGTTGCTGGACATATTGGAGAAGGAAAGAACTATATGAATTGGATACTACTGGAAGATTTGATCAGAATAATTGCCAATGCCTTGCAAAATAAAAGACTCTCAGGACCAGTAAATGCTGTAAGCCCAAATCCCATACAAAGCAAAGAGTTCTTTCATGCATTAGCAAAAAAATACAACTCCAAATTCTTTATAAAAATTCCTTCCTTTATTCCTAAAATTCTCTCAAAGGAGTTGGTTGATGAAATCATAATAAGTGACCAGAAGATAGCTCCAAAACAATTATTAAAAAATAATTACAGCTTTCTTGCTGATGATATAAACAAAGCATTGGACAATATCATAAGTATTTAGTAACTTTTAAAGATATGGACATTGGTAAAACGAGAAAGAACTACAAAAGTAAAAATGGGATTTTCAACAATAAGAGATCTCCCCTTTTATTTTTCAAAGAGTGGTACAAAGAGGCAGAGAAGAAGGTCTCCGAACCTAATGCTTTTGCGTTGTCTACAAGTAATAAGAATAAGACTTCATCAAGAATGATGTTGCTTAAAGATTTTTCAAATACTTTTACCTTCTATACTAATACTAGTAGCAAAAAAGGAAGAGATATTTTAAGTAATAAAGCTGCCTCAATGCTATTTTGGTGGAAAGAGCTCGAACAGCAGATAAGGATTGAAGGCACCCTATCTAAACTTAGTACCTATAAGGTTAAAAAATACTTCTATTCAAGACCAAAAGATAGCCAAATTGCAGCTCTATCCTCCAATCAAAGCTCTCAATTAGAATCCTACAATCACTTAATTGAGGAATTCGACACGAACAAGAAGAAATACTCAAAAAAAAGAGTTCCCTTCCCTAAAGATTGGGTAGGATTTGAACTAAAACCCCAGATGATTGAATTTTGGCAAGGTGGCCCCAATAGACTTCACCAAAGAATTGAATACAAAAAGATTAAAGGTATATGGGAGGCTAAGATCTTAGCTCCATGAGTAAAATAAAG
>CAJIYY010000018.1 GCA_905181755.1 Candidatus Dadabacteria bacterium UBA1144 | reverse complement strand
TTGTACCCCCTGAAAAGTCTTGCGAAATGGCAAAATTCATAAGAAATAATCAGGTAATTTCTTTTCCTGGAGGCCATGGTTTCTGGAAAGAAAATAAGAATTTAGTTAATCCCGAAGTGTTTGAATTCTTAATTAATAAGAGTTGAATTCGCTTCAGGAATTTCAATCTTCCCGGACAATATTTCTATTCTAGATTCTAAAGTTTCGATAACACTTTCAGCTCTGACAGCCTCATCCACTTCTTCTAAGAGTAGCTGCCTGTCTGATGCTTTTGCAACCATAGAGGAAGACAATGAGTCGGTTATTTTAGAAAGCGAGGTGTTGCTATCAATATTAATCTTATAATCCTCAGTGTAACCATCAAGCAAAAGGTTCCACTTGTTAATTAATTCAATTATTCTTTTTTTAAAAGCCTCTGAATTTCTTGAATCTGTAGTCTTAACAATTTCTATTTCTACCTCTCTGTATGATTTATCGTAAAAGACCTGACTAATTCTAATTCTCTTCAAGCCATAAAGAATAATATTCTTCTTCCCATCCTCAGCTTTTTCATTGTTTATAATCCTTCCTACACATCCTGTACTAGAGAGGGCTAAAGAATCGTCTTCAGCGATTTGAGGATTAAATAGAGTCATACAGATTAAATTATGGCTATTTGAAGAATCATCTATCATTTCCTTGTATCTTTCTTCAAATATATGGAGGGGTAATATCGTATTTGGAAAGAAGACTACATTGTCTAAAGGAAACAAGGGCAGCTTTTTGGGTAAAGAAGAAATAATTTTATCTTCATCGAAATCTAAAAACAATGTTTTCATATATATACTATACCAAGAGTTCTATAAATTTATTATAATTGTATAGTGGAGGAAGTTATGAAAAACAAAAGCAAGGTTTTGTTGGGTCCAGGACCTACCAATATTGATGATAAAGTTAAAATAGCACTATCAAGAGAGCCTATAAGCCACTTAGACGCTGAGTTCTTTGGTGTATTGGACGAAATCACTACGTCACTTAGAGAAGTTTTTCAAACAAAAAACAAGATTGCCTTTGCAGTATCTGGAACAGGTAGCTCTGGTATGGAGATGGCAATGAGTAATCTGGTTGAACCCGATGATGAAGTTCTAATTTTAAAGAATGGAGAATTTGGTAGCCGAATGGAGAACTTAGCCTTGCGGCTCAGGGCCAGAGTCTCGACTCTATCTGTCCCTTGGGGAGAATCTTTTGATCAACTAGATGTTATAAAAAAGATTAGCTCTTTGCCACAGTTAAAAGTCGTTGCTCTTGTTCATGCTGAAACATCAACAGGGGTACTTCAAGATATTGACTTAATAGGTAATTATTTAAAGAATACTGATATAGTTTTTTTGGTTGATGCTGTTACCTCACTTTCCGGAGTAGAACTAAAAGTTGATGAATGGGGTATTGATGTTTGCTTCTCTGGTACTCAAAAATGCTTAAGCGTTCCTCCAGGTCTCTCCCCAATTACGTTTAATGACAAAGCCCTTATGAAGATTAATAATAGGAAGACACCTAATAGTTCCTGGTATTTTGATTTGAAGATGATTACTGACTATTGGGGGGAAGATAGAGTTTATCATCACACTGCACCTGTCAATATGCTTTTTGCTTTAAATGAAGGCTTATCTATATGCTTAGAGGAAGGACTAACTAGAAGATTTAAGAGACATAGAGACAATGGAGAATATTTTTTTTATAGAATGAAAGAGCTTGGACTTGAAAGCTTCGTTGATGTTGACAAGTTTAGGTCCCTGCCAATGCTTAAATCTGTTTTAATTCCAGCGGGAATAAATGATTCAGAGATGAGGATGGATTTACTTCTAAATCATGGAATAGAGATTGGTGGAGGCTTGGGTCCAACAAAGGGTAAGATATGGAGATTCGGACTTATGGGCTTTAATTCTAGTAAGGAGTTAATTGATAATCTTTTTGATAAATTGGAGTTATATATTGATTAGCTATTTGAATAACGTTCAAATTCATTTATCATTTTATTAAATTATTTAAACTTAAAATGCTTGATGAATTTTATATTGAAGAATTAGCCAGAAAAAAGTTTTCTTTTAAGTCTTCCTCATTTCTTAACGGGATTGGAGATGATTCTGCTATTTGTAGAATTAATTCAGATAAGATAGTCGTTTCTTGTGACTCACAAGTAGAAGATGTTCATTTCAGCTTAAAATATTTTACGCCTCAGGAGATAGGCTTTAGGGCTTTGTCTGTAGCTTTGAGTGATATCTGTGCAATGGGTGCAGAACCTAAATTTTTTTTAAACTCACTTTTTTTACCTAACAAAACATCAAAAAAATTCGTTGATAAATTATTCCAAGGCTTCAATAAAGCTTCAAAGTTCTACAACGTAGAGCTCGTTGGTGGCAATGTCTGTAAATCTAAGTCTCTTATCGTAGACATAACTGTTATTGGAGAAACCATAAAGAACAAATACATAGAGAGGGAGGGGAGTGACAGTGGCGATTTTGTTTATGTTAGTGGGAAGTTGGGAGATGCATCTCTTGGATTGAGTATTCTTAAGAAAAAAAGTATCTTCAACTATAGAGAGAAGCTCTTGATTTCAAAGTATAAATCTCCCAAAGCCAAAGTATCATTAGGAAAATTTCTCGGGCAAAGTAGTTTTGTAACATCAATGATTGATATTACAGATGGTCTTACTTTGGATCTTGCTAGGCTTCTAGGTAAGAATTCTCCTAATAAGGGAGCATGCTTAGTTTGGGAAGATATACCAAAATCCGATAATGTTTCTGGAACATCAACTATGTCATCTTTCATGAAGAGTGTTTTTAGTGGTGGAGATGATTATGAGTTGTTGTTTACCATAAAGAGAAAGAAGGCCTATGAATTTGATTTATTGTGCAAAAAAAATAATTTTAAAGTTTTTAAAATAGGGGCTGTTGATTCTTCAGGAAGCCTTACTCTAAAAAAAGGAGGTAAAATTTCCAATCTACAGGCCGATGGCTTTGTACATAAGTTTTAGATGAACGAACAATATTTATTTATTTTACTGATTTTTTTACTTGTGCTTCTTTCGGCTTTCTTCTCTATAACTGAAAGCTCAATCTTCTCACTTCAGAGGTATCAGGTTAACTTAATTAAAAAGAAATCTAAATCAGGAAAGTTGTTGGAAACTTTTATAAATAATCCTGCAACTATAATTG
Source organism: Candidatus Dadabacteria bacterium UBA1144 (assembly GCA_905181755.1). Classification (GTDB taxonomy): domain Bacteria; phylum Desulfobacterota_D; class UBA1144; order UBA1144; family UBA1144; genus TMED58. The sequence goes on along the minus strand of CAJIYY010000018.1, from coordinate 11,495 downwards.
CTACAATCTTACTATTAGATGAGATTATCAATGTATCCATAACAAGCTTAATATCTTCTAGGCTTCATAGCTCCTATGAGGGTCTATTGTCTGACCAGGCAATTTCAGTTATTGCTATATTTGTTACATCTATTCTGATTTTAGTCTTTTGTGAGATTATTCCTAAAACTATCGGGGTTAAGTTCGCTAGGAGTGTTTCTATAAAGATTGCTCCTATTATTTATTATATAAATAAAATAATGTTTCCAGTAGCTTTTGTTTTCAATGCTCTTTCCAAATATTTAATTAGTTTAACTAGTCCTCTAGTACTAGAATCTTCTTTGGATTATGATGTTGGGTCGAAGGTTACTAGTCTTATAGATATTGGAGAAGATGAAGGGTCTGTTAAGAAAAGCGAGAGTAAAATAATAGATAATTTATTAAAACTTCAAAAAATAAATTTAACAAAAATATTAACACCTGAACCAGACCTATTAACCTTTCCCGAGGACATAGATAAAAATGCTGCTTTGTCTGAGATACGAAGAAGGAGACTGTCGAGGATACCTATATATAGAGGTGATTCCGACAATATAATAGGGATCCTTCATTCCAAAGACTTGCTTAATCATGGGTTTGATGATATTTCATCAATTCTTCGTGAGCCTTACTTTGTTCCTGACAAGAAAAATGTTCTTGAGTTATTACAAGAGCTTCAAGTTAAAAAAACCCATATGGCAGTTGTTCTCGATGAATACGGAAGACTTGAAGGAATTGTTACCTTAGAAGATATATTGGAAGAGATTTTCGGTCAAATAGAATACGAGAAAGAAGTCGAAGGTGCCTTGTTGAAATATCAAAATAATAGGTTGGAAGTTAATGGAGGACTAAGAATTCAAGACTTTAATGGATCTTGTCTTTATGCTGTCCTGCGAGTTGGTGGACTTGAGTCTTTAGGTGAGGAAATTGAACTGTCACATGTTCCTGAAGATTTGAATGTTGAGACAATTGGTGGATTCATTTTTACGAACATAGGTAATCTCCCTAGTGAAGGAGAGAGCATAATTAATGGAAGAATTAAGTTTACTGTTTTAAAAGTAGAGAAAAATAGAATAACTAAAATCGCAGCTGAGAGGATAAACAATTAATATTTTAACTCTTTCGCTCGCAACTTTTCTTTTGTTGATCCTTCAAGCTATTTTTGCTGGCTCTGAAATTTCTCTTTTGTCATGCGATAAAAGCACTATTAAGTCTAAGGCTGACGCAGGAAACAGTTCAGCTATTCTTGTAATGGGCTCAATAGGTAAAATAGAGGAGTACGTAGCTACTAGTTTGGTAGGAGAGAATCTTTGTATTGTAATTAATACTGTTCTCGTATCTTCCTTTATAGAGAGAACATATACCGACTATGATCCTCATTTGTTAACTGTTTTAGTCTTAACTCCTTTGATGGTTATCTTTGGTCAGGTTGTACCAAAATCTATATTTCAGAGACAAAGTAATTTTTTTGTTTTGAAAACTATATATTTTTCAAAATTTTTCAGAGTTCTCTTTAATCCTTTCTTGTTTTTAATTCAGTTTCTTACTAACTTCATAGTCAATATAATTGGAACCAAAAATAAATTGATAACTAGAGAAGAGCTAATTCATGAACTAGAGATTCAGTCTGCTTCAGAAAATTCTTCAGAACAATTCAGGGACAAGATTCTTAATAAGATTCTTTTGTTTGATAAGGTGACAGTGAGAGATATTATGATTCCTATTGATAAGGCAGTGTCAGTCTCTTTTGTTAAAACAGTAGGAGAGGTTAAGGAATTGATTAGGGAGACTGGATATTCCAGATTTCCAGTCTATGAGTTAAATAAAGATCAAATTAAGGGGACAGTCCATGCTTGTTATTTGCTAGAAGAGAATGACTCTCAGAGCATAGAATCATTTCTTGATAAATGTTTTTACGTAAGCGAAGATTCTCTTGTTTCGACTCTTCTAGATGAAATGAAAAATGCTAGGTCTCACATGGCTATTGTGGGAAACTCTCAAAAATCTATAGGGTTAGTGACCTTGGAAGATATATTTGAAGAAATATTAGGTGAAATAGAGGATGAACATGATTATTAAGGCTGAATTGAATAATAATATTTTTTGGTTTAACATCAAATTATGGATAGAGTAGCAAAAGTCCAAAGAGTAACAAGTGAAGTTAAGGTATCAGTAGATTTAAATATTGATGGATCTGGGCAATATTCTATAAATACAGGTATACCTTTCTTTGATCACATGCTAGAGCAATTGTCTAAGCATGGATATTTTGATTTAAAAATTGAAGCTGATGGTGATACAGAAATTGATTTTCACCACACTGTTGAGGATGTCGGAATCACTTTGGGCCAAGCATTTGATGAAGCCTTAGGAAGCAAAAAATCAATAACAAGATATGGGGCAAGTGCAATACCTTTTGATGAGACGCTGTCTTCGTCGGTGATAGATTTGTGCAACAGGCCTTTTTTTGTTTTTAATGTTGAGCTATCAGCAGTAAAGGTTGGTGAATTTGATGTTGAACTCACTAAGGAGTTTTTTCAGTCCTTTGCGAATAATATTAAGGCAAATGTCCATATTGAATTAAAGTATGGGTCAAATAATCATCATATTATAGAGTCAATTTTTAAATCCGTAGCAAGATCTCTTGATCTAGCTACATCAATTGATCCTAGATCTGATTCTATACCATCAACTAAAGGCAACCTCTAGTGATTGCAATTATAGATTACGGATTCGGGAATTTGAGATCAGTATCTAAGGCTTTAAGCTTACTTTCTATAAATTCCAAAATTACTGATTCAAAGCAAGAGATTCAAGATGCTAGCGCTATTATCTTTCCGGGGGTAGGGTCTTTCGGGGATTGTATCAAGAATTTAAATGATAAGGATATTATTAAACCTATCAAAGATTCAATTAAGAGCGGCAAGCCCTTCCTTGGGATTTGTCTGGGTCTTCAAATTCTGTTTGATAGTAGTGAAGAAAGTCCTGGCTCTAAAGGTTTATCTTTGTTGGATGGCTCAATTGATAAAATTCAGTTTGAGTCTAATAATCTTAAGGTTCCCCACATGGGCTGGAATCAAGTTGAAATTAAAAATAAATCTAAGATACTTAAGGACATACCTAACAATAGCTGGTTCTATTTTGTCCACTCTTACAAGTCTTCAGTTGATGAGACTTTTACAGACTCAGTTTCTAATTATGGAAATGATTTTGCATCTTCAATCAGCATTGATAATATTTTTGCCACGCAGTTTCATCCTGAGAAAAGTAGCTCTTTAGGCTTGAAGGTTTTAAAGAATTTTTGTGAAATTTCTTAAATGTTGTTCTTGTAGTAGTAATAACTTCTTAAGACCCTTTTCACATAACCATGTGTCTCTTTAAAAGGGATGTTCTCAACAAACTCATCATTCTCAAGCCCATCAAATTTCTTTCTCCACAACTCAACATTAGTCGGCCCTCCGTTGTAAGCAGCTAAAACGCTTGGAATGTTATTATTAAATCTTTTCATTAGCTTCATTAGATAGTAAGTACCAAGATTTATATTGTCATCAGGAACGTATAAGGAGGATTTTATTTTTAATTCTTTATCTAATGTTTTTGCAGTCCTATCCATTAATTGCATCAAGCCTTTAGCTCCTACATAGGATAAAGCCTCAGGATTAAAAAGGCTTTCTTCTCTTATTAGGGCAAAAATAAGGTTACGATCTACCCCATATTTTTTAGAGTACTTGTTAACAATTGTCTTAAAACCTCTTGGATACTTGTGATTATTGTCACTTCTGTAACTATAGGAAATCTTAATTGATAAGTTGAATTCTTCTGCAGCATTTAATTCTTCAAGGTATGATTTATAATTCAAAGAAGTTATCTTGTTTCTTGTGTAATTTTCTACTTCTCGCCTTAGTACTTTAGATTCTCTTGATAATTTTAATAGCTCTATCTCAGCAGTATGCGTTTTGGACGAGATAGACTTTTTACGATAATCTTTCTTAAGTTTAGGCTTATTCAACTTTAGTGATGCAAGGTATGAGTAATATCCAACCTTATTCTCTGGAGTTAGCTTAGCAAGCTCTTTTAAAGAGAGACTTTTGTCTCCTAGCTTCTCAATGCATATGGCTATCCAGTAACCTCCTAGGTCTCTATAGTATGATTTACTTGATTTCTTTAATGGAGCAAAATAACCGAGGGCTTCTTTGTATTCTTTCTTCATGTATGATGAAAATCCAAGTCCATAATATGACTTGTCAATATAATTATTCGATTTTGTTTTAATCAGCCAGTTGTAAACCTTAATAGCTTCGTCGTAGTTCTTATCAATTGTGAAAAGCCTAGCAGACAAATAGCCAGCCTCACTGCTCTTGGTGAAATTCGGGTAGTTTTTAAGTATAGAGTTTAGTCGTCTCGCGATAGATGAGTTATCCGAAGAAGTTCTAAGTTCGTGTAAAATTATTCTGTACTTGGCTTCTGCTATTGCCTCAAGGTCCTTTGATTGTGAACCTGATTTGACAAGTCTGCCGTTTGATATCTTTTTCAAAATCTCAAGTCCACTTTTCTCTTCTTTGGATTTAATCTTTATAAGAGCCTTTTTAATTAGTATTTGAGTTGACAAGTTGGACTCATATTCATTCATAAAAGATGAATATAGATTGTCAGAAAAAAGTTTATTAAGCCTGTCCTCCTTTTCTTTCTTAGACAAAATATATTTGTTGTTATTTTGGAACTTCGCCATCATTTTGTTTATTTCTCGGGACCTGAAAAGAGGACTCTTGATAGATATTTGCTTAATTAACCTAAATGATTCTTTATACTTGCTCTTCCTATAAAAGCTAAGAGCCTCAAGGTAGTCTGTCGTTATCTTTTCTTTAGTAGATAACTCATATTTTTTTCTTATCCACTCTAGATGGTTGTCAAATTCAGGAATAAGTGATTCTCTTAAAAGCAGCTCAGCTCTCATAATCTCAATCTTCCTTATTAACTTAGATTCTGGATATTTTATTTTAAAATTCCCAATACTATCTTCAAAGCTTTTTATATTAGAAAGTAGCTGAATTTTTTTAAAATCTATAAAATCATGAACTTCTACCCCAGTAACTTTTTTTAGGAGTTCTAGATTTTTCTTGGCAAGACTAACTTGGCCCTTCTCTTTTGAGCAATGAAATGCTATTAATGGATTTGAATTACTAGTACATTCTTCATTAGAAAAAGTTAAAAGTGGAAAAAAAACTAGGAAGATACCTAAGAAAACTGCTCTCATTTTAACGACCATTTTAAATATTCACCCAGTTTAAGAAAAGTAACGGTTGAAATAAAGATAGCCAAACAAGGAAAGATTATCAAATGAGGAAAACTCCTAATACCTTGCCATCCATTATTAGCCATTAGACCCCAGCTTACATCGGGTGGCGATATTCCTAATCCAAGGAAACTTAGTGTTGATTCAGCTAATATAGATGAAGGTATCGTAAAGCTAAAGGTTACAATTATTGGCGCTAGGATATTTGGCAAAATTTCTTTAAATGCTATTCTTAAGTCGCTAAATCCCATAACTTTTGCACTTAACACGAAAGGCCTATTTTTGAGTTCAATTACATTCGCTCTTGTTATTCTTGCTATTCTCATCCAGCTTAACAAAGATAAGGCGATAATAATTCCAGTAATGCCACGTCCGAAAAGTAAGATAAATATAGAAATTAACAGTAAATCAGGGATTGAGTAAAAGATATCTACAATCTTCATCAGTATCTCATCAATGAGTCCCCCCTTTATGCCTGATATTAGTCCATATACAGTTCCCAAGATAAGAGAAATTGTTGATGTAAAGAATGCAACTGAAAGTGAGACTCTTGTTCCATAGATAACTCTACTTAATATATCGCGGCCGAGCTCGTCTGTTCCAAATAAATTAGACTTAGATGGTGATTTTAGAAGATTGTCATAGTTAGATGCAGAGGGAGAAAAAGGAGTAAAAAAATCAGGGAAAATAGATAGTAGAATCAAGAGTATAAGAACAACCCCAAATATTATAGAACTAATTTTTGCTGGATTGAGATCTTTTTTTGTACTCTGCGTGAACAATTGTTTTGATTCCTCCTCTACGATTGAAATCTCCTGTTATTTTTGCATATTTTGGCTTGCAGGCCAAGATAACATCATCAAGAATCTTGTTTGTTACATGCTCATGAAATTCTCCTACATTCCTATAAGAGTTGATATATAGCTTTAAAGATTTTAATTCTATACATTCTTTGTCAGGTATATAATGAATTCTAATTTCTGCGAAATCAGGTTGACCAGTCGCAGGACATAGGGATGTAAATTCAGGACATGATATATTGATTTCATAATCGCGTTTTTTTACTTTATTCTTGAATGTTTTGAGAATACTCATAAAAATATTGTAAACAAGAAAATTCTAAGCTCAAGTCTTGGGTGTCCAGACAACATTCCTACTTAGACAGGATTTTCTTATACTTTGTAATCATTTTTTTTACATTTGCTTTAGATGTACCACCGAAGGAAGTTTTTGAAGAAACTGATTTTTCAATTGTAATATAATTAAAAACATCCTTTTGGATAATCTTTGAAAACTTTTGAAGTTCAACTAGGGATAAAGAGTCTAGGGTTTTTTTCTTTTTTTCACAATAAGCGACGATGTTACCAGTCATGTGGTGCGCTTCTCTAAAAGGGACGTTGTTCTTCGCTAGATAATCTGCTAGATCAGTAGCAGTGAGAAACCCAACATTCATCTTCTCTGCAATATGTTTAGTGTTAAATTCTATAGAATTGAAGGTCTTAGAGAAGATTTGAACGCAATCGCTTGTTGTCTTAATAGCAGAGAACAAAGGAGCCTTATCTTCTTGGAGGTCTCTATTGTAGCTTAACGGTAAGCCCTTAAGGTTTGTCATTATAGAGATCAAGTTGCCGTATACCAGACTACATTTTCCTCTAATAAGTTCTAAAATGTCAGGATTTTTTTTCTGTGGCATAATGCTCGAGCCTGTAGTGAACTCATCGCCAATTTTAATAAAGTTAAATTCGGAACTGTTCCAATTGATTAAGTCTTCACAGAATCTTGAGAGATGCATCATTAACAATGAGCAAGAATAGATCGTATCAATTACATAGTCTCTGTCACTAACAGAGTCAATACTATTCCTAGTCGCCTCTTTAAAGCCAAGCTTCTTTGATGTATAAGCCCTGTCAATATTAAAAGAAGTCCCTGATCCAGCGCAAGCTCCAAGAGGGTTCTGGTCCATCCTATCAATGGTTTGATCAATCCTCTCAATATCTCTAAGAAACATTTCGAAGAAAGCCAGAAGGTAGTGTGATGCTAGAATGGGCTGAGCTCTCTGAAGGTGAGTATAGAAAGGAATGATTACATTAATGTTCTTTTCAGACTTTTTTATAATATTTCTTTGAAGATTTACAACACTATCTCTAAGTCCAGAGGTCTCATGTTTGATATATAACTTCATATCAGTTGCGACTTGATCATTTCTACTTCTAGCTGTATGAACCTTCTTCCCAGCATTACCTGCTTTCTTAGCTAATGAGTGTTCAATGTTCATATGAATATCTTCAAGCTTGTGTGAAAATATAAACTTTTCTGAATCTATCTCGTCTTTTACTTTCTTTAGCCCTTTAATTATCTTGTTCTTCTCAATACTAGAGATTATTTTTTGTTTAGATAGCATCTCCACATGAGCAATAGACCCTAGGATGTCAAATGAATAGAGAGCTTTGTCTGTATCGATAGAAGAGGTAAAGCTTTCGGCATCAATGTTGGTCTCATTTTCAAACCTACCGCCCCACATTTTTTTAGTCATAAAAAATAATAAAAGATATATAGTTCTAAAACAAATTATAATTTTAGAAATTTTTTTAATTGTCAGTGAAGATTCTATTCCTTACTAAGAATAAAAGTGAACTACAAAGCTAGTTGGTGTTTTTGGTGATATGAAGTGTTCTTGTGGGATAAGCAAACTGAAGCTTTTCTTTTTCAAAAGTTTCAAAAATCTTTAACCTAATTTCGTGATTTATCTCAGTTAGAGTCTCGTAATCTGGACTAAGGACATTGTAAGTTAATTCGAAGTCCAAGGAGAAGTCACCAAAGTTGACAAAGACTGCTCTTATATATTCAGTTTGAGGATTAGATTTAACTATCTCTTTAAGGATATCTTGGACTTTTTTGAGCTTATTAAAGTCAGTTTCATAAACTATTCCAATCTTTATACTGCTCCTTCTTTGTTTCATTCTTGACTGATGGTAATTTCTTAATCTAGAGTTAAGAAGATCAGAATTAGAAATAATTATTTCTTCACCAGTTATGCTTTCTAGTTTTGTGCTTTTAATCCCGATAGCTTTTACATTTCCCATAAAGTTGTCAACAACAACGTAATCACCAATCGCTATAGGCTTATCAATCATGATTGTTAGAGAAGCAAAAAGATCTCCTAGGATGCTTTGTGCGGCCAACGCAATAGCCAGACCACCAATTCCAAGACCAGCAACTAAGGCAGTAATATCGATGCCTAAATTGTCTAATGCAAGCATTAAGAAAATAGTCCATATAATAAATCTAGTTAACGCAGTAAGACCGTTTATCGCACTTACGGCATGCATATCTGCCTGGTCAGTCTTATGCTCTTTATATTTTGTAAAAATAATTTTACTTATAAGAATTGCCCATTTTGCAACTTGCCAGAAGAATATTAGAAGGAAGAGGTTCGAGATTGCTTCATGAACATTTTTTCCGACACCTACAAGAGTAACACCAAGATATAAGGAGAACGTGAATATAAATATTCTGGAAACAGATGATAATATCTCATATAGATAGTCATCAATGTTGGTATTTGTTTTCTTTGAAAAGTCGTGAAGTTTTTTTTCAGCAAAATTTTTGACAAAAGTAGAGAAAAAATAAAAAAGACAAACTATGGCCGATGCCAGAAGCCATTTCCAAGCTGGGTATCCAAATATAACTATTGCGATGCCTTCGTTGTAAAGATAATCCATAACTAGTTTAATTATATTCTATAATTAGCTATTTTAAATAATTAGTTATGATATATATAGTGAAACAGTTCTATAATCCCATTAAGATAAAAACAAAGAATTCCAGAATACTTGTTACTGGGGCCACAGGCTATATTGGTGGAAGGCTAATTCCAAGACTTCTTGATAATAATTTAAAAGTACGAGTTTTAGTAAGAGATAAGGAAAAGATAAAAAATAAGTCTTGGTATTCTAAGGTCGAGGTATTCGAGGGAGACCTAACTAAGATCGAGACACTAGAGGGATTAGCCGAAGGAATAGATCAGGCCTACTATCTAATACATTCAATGTCAGATTCTGAAGATTACATAGCTCTGGACAGGCTAGTTGCAGAAAATTTTGTTTCTATTTTTAAAAATATTAAACAAGTTATCTATTTGGGAGGTATTTCTCCTGAGGGGTCTGAGATATCAGACCATCTTAACAGTAGGGTGGAGGTAGGACGGATACTATCTTCAAATTTGCCAACAACAGAATTTTGCGCTGGTCCAATTATTGGCTCAGGATCTGCATCTTATGAGATGTTGAGGCACTTATGTGAGAAATTGCCAGTAATGATAGCTCCAAAGTGGGTTAATCACTTAGTTAGACCTATTAGCATTAGAGATGTTCTTAAATATTTAATACTTGCAATTGACAAAGTCCCACTGAAAAAATTAGATATTGGCACTGACCCAATAACTTTCAAAGATATGATGATTACTTACTGTGATTTTAGGGGATTAAAAAGATTTATACTACCAGTTCCTATCTTAGCTCCGGGTTTAGCAGCTAGATGGATAGGGCTGGTTACTCCAATAACGAACCTTTTAGCGGTACCTATAGTTAAAGGCATTGTTAACAATATCGTTGGTAATACTCAGCAGTCTCTCAAACTTTTTCCCGAAATTTCTCTTTTAAGCTACAGAGACTCAATTAAGTCTTCTTTTGAGAAGACAAAAAGTGAGTATGTAGAGACTTCTTGGAACAAGCAAGATATCTATCCTGATTACCAAATGTTCAACAGAAGAGGACGCTTCGAAGAGATAAGAATCACAGAAACAGAGGCTTCTCCAGAGCAATTATTTAAGGTCTTTAAGATTCTAGGAGGGAAAGAGGGATGGCTTGCCTGGAATTTTCTGTGGTCTATTCGTAAATTTGTTGATCGTATAGCAGGTGGAAAGAGAATTGTCGATAGCGACAGGGAAAACCTTAAAAAAGGTGATACCATGGATTGCTGGAGAATAGAAAAGTTTGAAGAAGATCGAAAGATACTTTTAAGAATGACACTAAAAACCCCTGGAGAAGCATGGCTCAAATTGGAATCTATCCCCCACAATGAAAAGACATTCTTAGTCATAACAGCAATTTTTGAACCTAAGGGAGCTTGGGGATACATCTATTGGTATTCGGTGTTCCCTCTTCATAAGTACATTTTTCGTGATTTAGGGATAGCAATCATTGATAGAGCAAAATATCTTTAGTTTTTCTACTACCTAAAGTCGCCAAATTATTGGTTTTTTATTATATAAAAAAAATGATTTAAGATTTGCTTGACTCATACTACATATAGTGGTTTAATGAATTTATAATCACAATATATAGTAATTGTGCACTAAAAAAGGGATTGATTTTGGAGTGATTATAAACTAACCGGGGCAAGGATTAAGTTTAAATTCCCCTTTTGCACCCCGTTAAGCTTTATCCTTGCCTCTAAAAGACTTACCTTAGGAAGAAAGGAGACAGAAAAGATGCACCAGAATCAAATAGATGAATTATTAGTCGTAAAAAGATCAGGGGAATTGGTTAAATTTGATTCTAAAAGGATACTTGCAGCGATTAATGCCGCTATTAGTGCTGGAAATGAACCCGAACTCTTAGAAGTTGATTCAAGTCAAATTGTTGATGACATTGAGGAAGAAATATCTTCAAGATTTATAGAATTTTATCCAAATGTTGAAAATATACAGGATATAGTTGAGAAGCACTTAATTAGAGCAGACCTTTTTACAGTAGCTCGCCGATACATTATCTATAGAGCAGAGAGGTCGAAAGAGAGAGAAACACAAAAAGAAAAAATTTCTCAAAAAGCTCAACTAGGAAAATTAAAAATTAGAAAGAGAGATGGGTTGAATGTTCTTTTTAATCCACAGAAAATTAGGAAAACAGTATCAAGGGCATGTCAGAAATATCCGGAGACAACCTCCGTAGACTCTATAGTTAAAGAACTCACTAGGAATATCTTTGATGGCGCAACTACAGTAGACATTGAAAGAGCGCTAATATTGTCTTCAACTGCTTTTATAGAAAGAGACCCAGATTATAGCAAGGTCTCTGCTTCTATCTTCCTTCAAAGACTTTATAAAGAAGGAATGGAGATATCGATAACAGACGGAGCATTAGACGATCAGTATAGGCGAACTTTTATTGATGGTATTAGACTA
>CAJIYY010000017.1 GCA_905181755.1 Candidatus Dadabacteria bacterium UBA1144 | reverse complement strand
GGTCATTTTTAAATTTACCTTAGAACCATCTATTTCAACACCGTAGACTAGACCAAGATTTACTATATCGATGGGTATTTCAGGATCGTAAATATCCGACAAAACCTCTAAAACTTTCTCTTTACTTAATGACATATCTATACTGACACCAAATCTTTTATAACCGACAAAGCCGAATCAAAATCTGGTTCAGTCGATATCTCAGGAACGTACTCAAGATATTTAATAGTATTATCTTTATCTAAAACAAATACTCCCCTAGCCAATAAGCCTTTATCTTTAATAAGTATCCCAAACGCCTGGCCAAATGTATTATTCATATAGTCAGATATGTTTTCAACTTTATCAATGCCCTCTGCTCCACAAAATCTTTTCTGAGCAAAAGGTAAATCTGCACTAACGGTATAAATCTTAAGATTCCCCTCTATCTTAGAAGCTTCTTCATTGAAGCGCCTAGTCTGAGCAGAACATACTGGTGTATCTACAGATAGAACCACATTAAAAACTTTTACAGAATCTCCCATATCTGAAAGTGATATAGTAGGAACAAGACCTTGGTCACAACTAAAATCTGGAGCTGTATCTCCCACTTTAAGTTCAGGCCCCACTAATGTAATAGGGTTTCCTTTTAAAGTTACTGCTGCTTCTCTTTCGTTACTCATAAGAACCTCCGATTAACTATTAAGCTAAACAGATTAGAGAATAGTGTCAAGATACCATTCGTATTCTTATCCTTTCAATGGAATCTCGAGCTGTCATAGAATGTATTAAATTCTCACTTTTAAGATATTTCTCTAAAATTGATAAATATCTCCTACTAGGAAGGTTTCCCATTACGATTAAGATATTCCTTATTAACCCATCCTTCTTCACTCTCTTAAGTGGGCTTTTAATTTTCAACCTATCCCAGTCTTCCTCAACCATCAGAATTAACGATAAGATATCAGGCTCAATCAATTCATTTCTTGGATTAAAATCGCCCAACTCACATATAGTCGCCCTCTTGTTCCATGGGCAGACCTCCTGACAAATATCGCATCCATAAAGATTGTTCCTAAACTTCAGAGCTAAATTATTTTCTATATATTTCTTATTCTCAATTGTTAAATAAGATATGCATTTCCTTGCATCAATTACCTTCTCCTCTACTATTGCTGAAGTAGGACAGGCGTCTATACACTTAGTACAAGAACCACACAAATCTCTTGCTGTCTTAGTATCATAAGTGAGCTCCTGGTCAATAAGAATATTAGAAAGAAATACCCATGACCCTTCATCCTTATTAATTAGGCAAGAATTTTTACCTATCCATCCTAAGCCTGACAATGATGCATATGCTCTCTCAAGAACTGGGCCGGTATCCACATAAGATGTAGTACCAATTTCGTTTGCAAACAGGTCAGAAATTTGAGTTACTATATTTTTTAATTTCTTTTCTATAATTTTATGATAATCATCTCCAATTGCATATCGAGAAATCCAACCCTTGCTTCTCGAGTTCGCATCTAAAGAATTTTTTCTTTCGTTCAGTGAATTATAGTTTATCGCACAGCTTATTACCGACTTAAAGGATGGGGCAATCCTTCTAACATCTGACCTCTTTTCTGGGTTCTCCATGTACTTCATGTCTCCATGAAAATCATTTTCAAGCCAATCGACTAAAAATACTGATTCAGTTAATTTTTGTGCCTTAGATACACCTACTAAATCAAAACCAGAAGATAGGACTATTTCTTTAATTTTAGTAGTTAGGTCAACCTGATTTTTCATTTTTTATTTTCATATAAGAAACGTATTTTGTCTGCAACAGATTCAGCAGACAGATTGTCAGTTTCAACGAAACAACTAAAAGACTCATATAGAGCCCTTCGTGATTGGAAAATTTTAAGGCCTGTAGAATAAGGATCATCGGTATTCAAAAGGGGTCTAGAACTGTCTCTCTCAATTCGACTAAAAATAACATCATATGAAGCCTTGAGGTATACACAAAAATTACGATTAAGAATGTCGCGATTATTTTCTCGTAAGATTATCCCTCCTCCGGTTGAAAAGATAGTTTCAGTATGTCCCTCTGCTTCTTTTAGTTTAATAGTTTCTAAGTTTCTAAAATACTCCTCTCCGCTGCTTTCAAAAATTTCTACTATCTCTTTTGACTCCTGATCAACTATCATTTGATCTGTATCAAGGAAATCGAACTTCATTTTATCTGCTAATAGAGAGCCTGTGGTGGTTTTTCCCGCACCCATAAATCCAACAAGAAAAATATTACTCACTTAGTCACCATCTTTTCTATATATTTTGCAATCATATCAAATTCTAAATTCACAATTGAGCCCAGAATCCAAGAGGCAGAAATTGTATTCTCTGAAGTATGAGGAATTATATTAACAGAGAAGATATTATCTTTTACTTTGTTAATAGTAAGACTAATTCCATCGACTGTTATAGAACCTTTTTCTATAATATATTTATTAAACTTTTTCTTAATTTTAAAGTAATACTAAATAGATTTCCCAGAATTCTGAATCTTTGAGATTCTACCCACTGAGTCAACATGTCCACTAACGATGTGTCCACCAAAACGAGAATTAATTCCC
>CAJIYY010000016.1 GCA_905181755.1 Candidatus Dadabacteria bacterium UBA1144 | reverse complement strand
ATCAAAATATCCGTCAGAGATCTTATTGTAATGGATTGACTTATCAATCAAGAAGTACAAATCAAATGTAATCTTCATTTTTTTTTGAGCATCTAAAGTATTTATTTCCGATAATTCAGAATTTGGATTTTTAGAATTAAATATCAACTCCATAGAATTTGGAATTCTTTGAGCTTTTTGAATTACTGAGAAGACTCTCTTTTCTTCTAAGTCAGAATGAACAATAAAATCTAGATTTGTTCCCCAAGCTATAAAACTTTCGCTAAACTCTTTAGATAATGATGGGCTTGGAATTAAAAATAAAATCAAAAAGAAACTTATTTTGAATAGTGAAGAATTAAATTCTTGCAATCTTTCTTAATTCCCTTTCTCTTTTTAAAATATCTTTCTTCTTAAGTTTTAATAGACTCTCTACACCGAAGCTTTCAATAGTAAAAGAAGATAAAGCCGAAGCATAGACCATTGAATCAATAATCACACTAGTATTAAGAAAAGGAACAATATCTAGTGAGCTAAAAAGTGCTCCTGCATAACTATCACCAGCACCTGTTGGATCAACGACATCACAAAAAGGATAGCTTGGAACCCAATCAAAACTTTTCTTAGTGACCAGCAACGAGCCGCCGCTTCCCCTTTTCACTATAAGAAATTTTATTCCTATATCTTCTGTCAAGACGCGCATGCAATCGTGTAAAGACTTTTTTCTGCCAATCAATCTAAGTTCAAGCTCATTAATTGTAAGAATATCTACTTTCCTTAATATCTTCAGAAGGTCTCTTCTTTTAGACCCGATCCAGAAATTCATAGTATCTAGTCCAACCATTCTAGGCTTTTCATAAAGATCAATAACTTTATTCTGAAGAACAGGGTCTATATTAGCTAGAAAAAGTATAGATTTTTTTTTCTTGTATGAATCAGGAATTTCAGGTGAAAAAGACTCAAAGACATTTAAATTTGTAAAGTTTGTCTCAGGATCTTCAGAAAAACTATTATACTTACCACCCCAGCTAAAAGTTTTACCAGTCTTTACAACTAGACCTTCTGTAGAGATTAATCTTTTATTAAGAGTTTGAATTGTTTTCTTTGGAAAGTCTCTTCCAACAACGGAAACAATATTTACTTTTGTCTTAAAACTAGCGGCAAGCGAAAAATAGATACATGAGCCACCAACTATTCTCTTTCTTGAACCTCTTGGAGTTTCTATATCATCAAAAGCTGATGAACCTACAACTATAATACTCATGCTAACAAGTACCTCCTTATAATTGCTGACAACTTCTCTTTTGACTCATCTGTAATTGAATCAATAGAACTTATAATTGAAGACTGTAATGCATTCTTAATATATTCATCTTTATCATCTGGAATATTAGCGAGAACCTCGGAAATGACCAGTCTAGCATTCTTAACATTCTTGCTCATAGTGCTAACGACCTCGTCAACTGTTACTGAGTCATGTCCTTCATGCCAGCAATCATAATCTGTGCTCAAAGCCAAAGTTGAATAGCACATTTCTGCCTCCCTTGCTAATTTTGCTTCTGGCATATTGGTCATTCCAATAATGTCAGCACCAAGACTTCGATAAAAGTTGCTTTCAGCTAAAGAAGAAAAATGTGGGCCTTCAATGCACACATAGGTTCCCCCTTGTTTATAGGGAAAATCTAATTTTTTGCATGCATTAGCCATACTTAACGATAACTTCTCACTCACTGGTTTTGCCATAGAAACATGAGCAACTATTCCTTCATCAAAGAAAGTATTAAACCTATTTTTTGTAAAATCTATGAACTGATCCGGTATTACTATAGTTCCAGGAGGAATATCTTCTTTTAAACTACCGACTGCACTCACAGAAATAATCCAATCAATACCTAAGAATTTTAATGCATATATGTTTGCCCTAAAATTGATTTGTGACGGACCTATTAGGTGACCTCTTCCATGTCTGGATAGAAAATATACTTCGATACCATCTTGTTCGGTCTTAAGAATTGAATCAGAAGTAGGACCCCAGGGTGTAACTATATTCAGCTCTTCAGCATTTGATGGATCTTCTATGTCATATAGTCCACTTCCGCCAATAATTGCAATTTTTTTCAATAGAACCTCCAATAAATATTTCGTTTTAATTATACAATGAATGTTTTTTTTATCTAATGACAAAATCTTAATTAAAAAAATTGATAAATAAAAATTGTGTGCTATATTTTTTCTCTATTATTCAATGATATGAGTATTCTAGTTAACAATGAAACAAAATTAATCGTTCAAGGCATCACTGGAAGCCAAGGACTATTCCATGCAACACAATGTCGTGAATACGGCACCAATGTAGTTGGTGGAGTGACTCCCGGTAAAGGAGGAACTCAAGTTGAAGGGTTTGATGTTTACGATTCCGTAGTTGAGGCAAGAACTAAAACAGGTGCTAACGTTAGTCTTATTTTTGTTCCCGCTTCTTTTGCACCTGATGCAATACTAGAAGCAGTTGACGCCGGAATAGAGCTTATAATATGTATAACTGAAGGTATCCCTACAAATGACATGCTAAAGGTAAAAAAAGTAGTTGATATGTCCTCATCAAGGCTAATTGGTCCTAACTGTCCTGGAATTATTACTCCTGGTCAGGCTAAGGTTGGAATTATGCCAGGATATATTCACAAGGAAGGACGTATTGGTATTATTTCTAAAAGTGGTACTTTGACTTATGAAGCAGTATGGCAATTAACTCAACTAGGAATTGGCCAATCAAGTTGTGTAGGTATAGGTGGCGACCCTATAATCGGATCATCTTTTATAGATATTCTTGAACTTTTTGAGAAAGACAAAGGCACCGATGGAGTAATAATGATTGGCGAAATTGGTGGAACGGCTGAACAAGAAGCTGGTCTTTGGATTAAAGATAACTTCACTAAACCAGTTGCAGCCTTCATAGCCGGTGCTACCGCACCAAAAGGAAAAAGAATGGGGCACGCTGGAGCCATAGTTTCAGGAAGCTCTGGATCAGCTGAAGAGAAAAGACAAGTTCTTGAGTCAGTTGGTATCAAAGTAGCTCCTAGCCCTGCAGAAATGGGCGAAACACTTAAATCTCTTCTATAATTCATTTATAATATTATTGTGAATTTTTTCTTTATTTCTATATCTAAGGTCTTGTTCTAATGAAAACAAATAGATTTTTTGTTGACTGCCATCAAGACATTGCTTATTCGATACGCGCAAATCATCGACCACTAGATACAAATGATCCAAGATACATGATTACTTTGGGAGAAACTTTAAAATCTAAACTAGGATTAATATTCTCTACTATTTTTGTCTCTCATGTTAAAAGAGACAAAAGACACATCGAAGCACTTTTGCAATTTAAAGAATATGAAAAAATATTCAAAAATTACAACTCATTCTATAAAGTAAAAAATAATAAAGATATTAAATTAAAAATTAAAAATAAAATCGGCTTACTATTTCTTATGGAAGGTGCAGACCCAATTAGAAATCTCTCAGATTTAGATATGTTTTACAATAAAGGACTAAGAGTCTTAGGGTTAACTTGGAACAAGGAAAATAATTACGCTTTTGGTGCTAGCAAAT
>CAJIYY010000015.1 GCA_905181755.1 Candidatus Dadabacteria bacterium UBA1144 | reverse complement strand
TTATTTAAAGCTATAATGGGCTTTGTACCTCTTAAGTCTGGAACAATAAAGTTGTTAGGTCTAGATACTGATTCCGCATTGAAAAAAAATTTAATAGCTTACGTTCCACAAAACGAAGAAATTGACTGGGATTTTCCAATTCTTGTTGAAGATGTAGTTATGATGGGAAGATATGGTCATATGAATTGGTTGCGAATACCAAAGGAAAATGATTTTAAAATAGTTAAAGAGTCCTTAGATAGGGTAGGTATGAGTGGCTATTCTAAAAGTCAGATAGGTGAATTATCAGGTGGTCAAAAGAAAAGAGTTTTCCTTGCTAGAGCATTAGCACAGAAGAGTGAAGTCATTCTTCTCGATGAACCTTTTACGGGAATTGATGTAAAATCAGAGGAAGAAATAGTCTTGTTGTTATCGAATTTAAGAACAGAAGGAAAAGTAATGCTAATTGCGACACATAATTTGGGAAGTGTTCCTGAATTTTGCAATCAAAGCATACTGATTAATCAAACTATAATAGCTTCTGGTCCTACAGATATTGTCTTTACACAATCAAATTTGGAGTTAACTTTTGGCGGAGCGCTAAGACAATTTATTCTTCCTGGAAAAGATATACATACTGACAAAGATGATAGGGGTCTGACTGTATTAACCGATGATGAAAGACCTTTAGTCTTTTATGATAAAACTGAAAATAATAAGAGTGAAGAGTGATTGATTTACTGATAGAACCTTTCAGCTACGAATATATGCATAGAGCTATTTGGATGAGCACTTTAGTTGGTGGTCTTTGCGCTTTTCTTTCCTCATATCTAATGTTGAAAGGCTGGTCTCTGATGGGAGATGCGCTTTCACATGCCGTAGTCCCTGGTGTTGCTGGAGCATATATCTTAGGGCTACCATTTTCTCTAGGGGCTTTTATTTCAGGCTCTCTAGCTGCACTTACAATGTTGTTCCTTAATAAGAAGACAAAATTAAAAGAAGATGCGATTATTGGAATAATATTTACATCCTTTTTTGCTCTAGGATTATTTATAGTATCGTTAAATCCAACTTCTGTTGACGTTCAGAAGATTATCTTAGGTAACGTTTTAGCTATTACAGATTTTGATACTCTACAGTTAGTTTTAGTTTCGTTAATCTCTTTTATAATTCTTTTTCTAAAATGGAAAGAATTTATGATTGTTTTTTTTGATGAGGTTCACGCAAAATCTGTTGGAATTGACACATATAAGATAAAAATCTTATTTTTTACTTTGCTTAGTGTGTCAACAGTAGCAGCACTTCAAACTGTAGGAGCTTTCTTAGTTATAGCCTTAGTTGTAACGCCCGGAGCAACAGCATATTTACTAACTAATAAATTCTCAACATTAATCATATTGAGCGTTACAATTGGATCACTTACTTCATTTGCAGGGGCATACTTAAGTTATTTTATTGATGGTGCAACTGGCGGAGTTATAGTTTTATTGCTAACAGCTATATTCTTTATTGCTTTCATTTTTAAAAATAATGGCAATCCTATGATCTGGAAGAAGGAAAAAAGGAGATCCATCAAAAATGCTTGAATTAGTTGAGCTACTTATCCTTCCTTTTACTTATGGTTTTATGCAAAAAGCATTTCTAATGTCTATTATTATTGCAATACCTATGTCAATCCTTTCTTGCTACCTTGTACTTAGAGGCTGGTCGTTAATGGGAGATGCAATTTCCCATGCAGTTCTGCCCGGAATTGTTATTGCTTACATTTCTCAAATAGCTCTTGTAATAGGTGCTTTTATAGCTGGAGTTTGCTGTGCATTGTTGTCCGGATATGTAAAAGCAAACACTAGGATTAAGCAAGACTCAGTCTTAGGAATTGTTTTTTCTGGTATGTTCGCTTTAGGGCTAGTGTTATATCTAAAAATAGAAACGGAGATACACCTGGATCATATTTTGTTTGGTAATATATTAGGATTATCATGGAGCGATGTTCTTAATAGCTTTATCCTCAGCGGTATTTGCACCTTGTTTGTCTTAGCTAAAAGATTAGACCTTCTTGTCAATATATTTGATACACAACATGCTAAAGCAATAGGGCTGAACGTTTCAAAATTAAACTATATATTCTTAGCTGTCCTTTCACTAGCTATCGTTTCCTCTATAGAGTCTAGCGGGATAATATTAGGGATTGCGATGCTAATTATACCAGGTGCAGTTTCTTTTCTATTATCAAAAGATTTTATCAAAATGCTTACTTATTCTGTTGTTATATCGGTTTTATGTTCAATCTTTGGTGTTTACTCGAGTTTCTTTCTTGATAGCGCCCCTGCACCAACCATAGTTCTTATAATGACGATAGTTTTTATTGTTTCCTTCTTTAAACAGACTAGTAAAAGTAAATTCTAACTCTTTTTCTTAGCGCACTCTTTACAAAAGCCATAAAAATGCATTTCGTGTCCTAATGTTTCGAAGCCTTTTTTCTCTAGTATCTTCTTATACATTTTTTCCTCTCCGAAATCTGGAAATTCTATATTGTCTTTGCATGATATGCAGAACGCATGGTGATGAGGTTTTTCATCAAAAACAAATTCAAAATGCTGGTGTTTCTCTCCGAACGCAGTCCTTCTTATTACTAAGCATTTGACGAGTTCATTCAAGGTTCTATATAGAGTTGCTCTTGATACAGAATCTTTTTTAATTTTCAATAAGTCTTCAGCCCCAAAATGATTATCCATTTTAGTTATCAAATTAAAAACTTCGATTCTTGCCTTAGTAAGACGAAGATTGTTCTTGTCTAGGTAGTGCACGAACTTCTTTTGTTCAATTAGAATCTTGTTCCGCTGTTCTTTGGTAACCATATTTATATATAGAAAATATCATTTTGAAATTAATTTGTAAAATTATTTTCTAACTACTATTTTTCTTAATATATTTTGTGTTTCTTCGAGATAGAATATATCAAGGAATTCCTCTATCTCATTACTAGATTTAAGGTCGAATGGTACGTAGGTCTCTAGACCCGCATTTAGTTGGTTTTTCATAATCTTAATAATATTACTGTCCTTACTCTTAAATGATAAGGCTAGTTCAAGAGATCTCTGATATAGATCTTCTTTATCATGCAATGAATCTACTAATCCAAGATTTAAAGCTTCTTGAGGAGACAGTAAGTCCCCAGTTAATAAGACTTTTTTTGCATTATTGTATCCAATTGAGTTTCTAAGCATTAAGATTGTACTAGAGAATAGTGGTAGTCCGATATTTATTTCGTTCAACGCAATTTTTGCCCTTTCGTTAACCATCAATCTGAAATCACTGCTAATAGCAATCATGCACCCTGCACCTGTTGCATGACCATTAAGAGACGAGATTGTTACTTTAGACGATCTAAATAGTTGATCACATATATGAAGCAACTTATTAATGCTAAGTTTTAATTCATCCCTACTTAACTCTAAGAAGGAAGGAATATCGAGACCAAAAGAGAAGAAGCTTCCATTGCCACTAATTAAGATTGTGTTCGTTTTATGGTGGGATTCCTCTATATCCTTTAGTGCTAATTCAATATCAAGTAACATTTTGTGGTCTAACGCATTAACTTTTCCATTTTTTATAGTAATAATAGAAATATTTTCCTTTATATCTAGTTCAATCATTTATTCTCCCAAGCTACTTTTGACGAATAATCATTTGAGTACATCTAAAAAGTGCTACAACTTTTAAACTTTTTTCTTCCAAGATTTTAGCATCCCATACATGTAATGTTTTACCTTCATGTTCAAGGGTTGCCTTGCAAACTAGTGTTCCTCTTTCCACAGCTGAAATAAAATTAGTCTTGAGTTCTACAGTGGCAAACATCTCGCCATCCTTTAGATGGTACATCGTACCCATACCACAGGCGGTATCAGCAAGGCTTGTTATTGATCCCCCATGGATGAATCCATTAGGGGCCATTATTTTGTTCGATATTTTCATCTTGGTTACAGCCGTATTCTTACTAATTTCAGTAATTTTAATTCCTAAATGAGAAACAAACGAATTCTTAGCGAGGGAATTCATTTCTTTAACAGTTGAAATTTGTGAGAAATCAATTTTATTCATTATTTTATGATAGCACAATAAGATTCTTTATTAATGGGTTTTAGTCTTTAGCCAAAAAAGATAAACAAGCCCCCAATTATTAAGGCGTATGACCAAAGATAGTCAAAATTTACCCAGGCGGTTCTTAGTATTCTAAGTCCAATTACTTTATACACCACATAGGCTATTGTTGTAGAAATAATAATCATTCCTATCATATGAAGTGCTAGTGGCATAATTCCGCTTTTAAATATATTGATAATCGTATGATGTTTGGCCTCAGTGTTAAACCCAGGGATAAGCATTAGTCCAGCACCATGAGAGGATGCCATTAAAAAAGACCATAATATAAGATCACGGTTACCTACATTCATTTTTACCCAATTCATATGAGCTCTATCAAAGATTTTATATGTACCAAAAAGAATTAATATTGAAGCAAAGAAAATCTTTGCATAATAGATGGGTATTATGTTTTTAAGAGTTTCAAATATTATTAAAGTAACAATGAGTGAAGCTAGGTGCCCCAAAGCAATAGGAATCTGGCTAGTAAATATTTTCTTAGTAGACTCTTTTTGCATTGCAATAGAGACGCTAAAAAGCCATCCCATCCCAGGATTTATTCCATGATAGATTCCAAGAGATAAGAAAAAAAGCATGGAATGTTCCATCGTTTGCATTTTAAGCTCCGTAAATTAGAAAAATATTTAGATTTTAATTAAAATCATTCTTCGTTTGGAAAACAAAATGAATCAGATGATGAATCCCCGCCCTGGAGCCTAACTTGGTGAGTTCTTTGGTCGCCAAAATCCATAAAGAAATCCTTATCAAGTGTGATCCCACCTGATTGACTCACATCTGCTTTAACAAACCAACCTTTTATATCTGAGTAGAATTGATCATCCCAGCTGCTATAAAGAGAGTTAGTAAAATAAAGCCTCTTGCCGTCCCTACTAAGTTCAACCATTTGAGGTCCACCTGTAGCAGGACTACCATTAGGGTGAGCTTTCTTCTTAGCAACGCCACCAATCTCAACCATACCAGCTAATTTTGGGTTAAACGGATCAGAAACATCATATTGATGAAGTTCTCCTGTCCCCCAGCATGAAACATATAGGAATTTGTCATCTAAGGATAAATTTATATCTGTTATTAGAGGAGGTACCGCTCCAAATTGTTTAAGCGGAGCTGGTAAGTCTTCTACGGCTGCAGGTTGTGCAGGAATTGTTATAGTTTTTTTAATTTTCCACTCATCTTTTTCTAAATACCAAGTCCAGATAGAAGCAGACAAATCTTGAGTGTTTACAACAACACCAACAAAGCCATAAGTATTCTTAGGATTTTTTGAAGGTCTTAGTTCTAATACCATTTGATGTTCTTTCCCTAAATCTAGTTCGTGAAGATGATTATGAGTTTTTAAGTCCCATATATGTATTTTGTGACCATATTTCCCTGCTACAGCAGCTTCGAGATTTAGGCCATTTTCAAAAAGATCCGGAGTTCCCCATTCTGATGTAATTACTCTATCATGACCAAGATGCCACCAGAAGTCATAAGCGTAATGCTGAGGTCCTCTGTCGTTTTCCCACTGACCTTTAATATCAAGAGTTAAATGGTCCATCAAGAAAATTCCCCCAGGTCCTTCTCCTGACTTGGTGCCTCCTCCAAGAGCACTAACATAAATGCCCTCAGGTCCGCAATGAATAGTATGAGGTCTACTGTATCCAGTCTTCTCCATTAATTCTTCGGGCTCAATTGTTTTGATAATTTTAGGGTCTCTAGGATTATCTTTAGTGTCTACAATGTACATTCTGGAAGATCTTAGTCCAGGAATAAGTAAATATCTTCTTTCAACATCAGGATGAGGTGCGTAAGGACATAAGTGGGCACTGCAAGCATTCCATCCGAAGTGATGAAGTTCGTCTCCAATGTTAGGAAAAGTTAGTTCTCCAACTCTTGAAAGGTAACTATCAGATTCAGGGTTGACATCAACAGTTGAAAGAGAGTCCGGTTTCCCATGAACATTTAATGTAGCGATATATGCAAGTTCTTCTTTTGGTGCTTCCATAGCCATTTTGGCAGTTGGATAAAAAGTTTTATCAGCAGTCATTCCCATCTTTATGATCCTCCAATTTGACTTTAGAGTTTAATTCTCGAGTCAAAATGTATTAAATTTTTTTATTACACTTTTTAATGTCTCTAAACGCTATCTTAGTATTTTTTCAAAATAAAATCAATATTTTTCTACCAATCAATGAAAAGATTTGTATTCTTGTAATTTTTAATTATTATTTTCTACAATAATGGAAGAACTAATTAATACTATCAAGAAAAATTCTTTTTTTGGTAAAAATAAGCTCCTAGTTCTAGATTCTTTATTAATTATATGGGTCTTTTATGTCCTATTTCCTTTGCTTGGGATAGGTTTCATTTCTGACGATGCTTATAATTCTCAAATTCTAGGAAAGAGTATATTCGACGGGAGTTCAATCTGGGAAAAAATATCAATAGAGATAAAAAAATGGCTTTTTGAAAGTGGTAGATTTTCTCCTTTTGCTTGGTTTTACACCTATGGGCTCTATTCATTACAACCAAGTCCTTTTGTCGTTAAAAGCATTACCTTGGCTATTATTGCGGTAAATGTTTTATTTTATTCAAAGATAGTTCACTTTATAACGAAGGACAGAAACTTGTCTTATGTCTGTGCGTTTATTGTCCCATTACTCTTTCAGTTTAGGTTGTGGCATGACCCGATTATGGCATTTACTTTTATGATCCCAATGCTTTCATTGTTCTTGTTTACATCTTTGTTTCTTTTGATTAAGTATTTAGAAAAGAATGAAGCAAAAACGATTACCTTGTTCATATTTTTATATATCCTTTCTCTATGTACATATGAGTTAAGTTATATTTTTATAATTTTCTATATACTCATTATTTTATTTAGCTCATCAAGAAGAGGTTGGTGGAAGCCTTTTTTCTTGGTCGTAATTGCAACTTCTGCACACCTTTTGATTTTAATATTTTATAGAGATTCTAATGAAAGTATTTATCCGGGCTCAAATCTGAACTTTGACTATGAAGTTGTACTGTCTGCGTTATTAGTTCAGGTAACATCAGCTTTTCCTTTATCTTGGAAACTAGCTTCCGGCGCTGCGCATGAATCTTTGTCTAAACTGACCTACTCTGTGCTTATTGTTTTTTCAATTTTTTCACTAGTTATTACAGATCAATTCTATAAACTGAAAGATAGCTTTTCTGTCACTAAAGCTTCAATTAAATTACTTATTTTCTCATTAGCTCTCTTGCTTCTTCCTGCAGTACCTATAGCTCTGACAGGACACCAGAATGAGTTAGTTAAAATGGGTTTCGGATATGGCTACATTGTTGTCTTCATCCAATACTTTGGAGCAGTAGCTTTATTTTTGACTATAATTTATTTTATAAAAAATAGATATTTCTTTAAAAATCGTGAGACTATTTCTTTCTTTTTTATTTTTCTTGTAATTTTATCCATTGGTTATTTTACAAGACAAGAGAATTCATTCGTAGCCCACGAGGTTAATAAGTTTTATAAATATCCAAGGGATTTGATTAAAAAGTCTATTGATAGTGGGATTCTCGATCACATATCAAGTAATTCTTTATTACTTAGGAATGAGAGATATCCTTCTGATCACTTGTGGTTTTACACAATGAAAATGGGAAGGAAAATCAATATTTGTGGTCTCAATCTTGAGAAAGAATTTCCTAAATGTCTTAATAATCAAAAAGATTTAGAACTTTATGGGTTATATGGTCTGGCCTATTTTATGAGTAGCGATCTTAAAGCTGGATCCGTCTTTGTCGCTAAATTAGATAGAATAGTTTTTTTTGAAGGTGTACTGATTGGTATGAACTTTAAAGATTATAAAGTTTACAACTCAAGAACTAATAAACTGTCTGAGGTTAAATCCGATAAGATTTATGATTTATTAAAAATTGCTGATTTTGAAGTTGGAGCTACTATTTTGGATTATAGTCTTGAAGATTTTGAGAAAAAAGAAGTTTCATTAGCATTTAAATCTTTTTACCCTAAAGAAGGAACTAGAGATAGTTATCTCAGATGGTCATCTGGCAGTTCAATGATATTAATAGAGAACAATTTAGACATAATCATTACAAAGCGTTTGACTCTTGCCTTA
>CAJIYY010000014.1 GCA_905181755.1 Candidatus Dadabacteria bacterium UBA1144 | reverse complement strand
GTAATTCAAAAAAAATTTATATTT
This sequence comes from Candidatus Dadabacteria bacterium UBA1144, assembly GCA_905181755.1. Classification (GTDB taxonomy): domain Bacteria; phylum Desulfobacterota_D; class UBA1144; order UBA1144; family UBA1144; genus TMED58. The sequence continues at coordinate 14,137 of CAJIYY010000014.1, read as the reverse complement.
CCAAAATTTTCATATTCACTGAGGCCGAATGTGTCAGATAAAGCAATAAGTTTTGATTTAATAATGGAATTAAGTAATCCTCCTTCAAATTGCAACGAATGCTTTATAAAAATTCTGTCTAGGGACAAGAAGCTTATTATAAAAAATAAAAAGCATAAGATATCATCTCAAAACAACAAGAACTTTAACATTACCAGTGTCTTATATGTCTCAGAAAATGATGTCGACAATGAAGACATTAGTTTTAAAATCAGATTTCATGATGAAGATACAAATGCTTTCTTCGACAAAGATATTCTAATTTCAAAAAAAGAGCTACTCTCCTATAAATCCCAGGATAGTAACTACAAAGTCCTACAACAATCAATACTTTATTCAGAGCCTAGCCTAAAAGGGATAGTGCTCGGAGAAGTTAATGAAAACAGCACAATCGAAGCTATCGGAGGGACCCAAGACTTCATTCTAGTTTCATCAAACAACGGAAGGATGCTATCCTGGATAGAAAGAAAAAGTGTCGAGGCATTTGAGGATAAAGATGAAAGTGGGTCCAAGCATAAGCTACAAAGAGCTTACGAAGAGCCCCCAAAAATATTAATCAAATCAATAGAAAGGTTAGAAGAAGGGGGGGTTCATATTAATGCTGAGATTAGTGATGACTCAAGAATAAAGAATATTAATTACTTCTTAAATGACGAGAAAGTAAGGCTAATGATCTCAGAAGACAAAGTAATTACCGAAGATTTTGAGTTAAAGCTTGAACCAGGAAGAAATAAACTACACATTGTTGCCTCAGATAAAAAGGATATAAAAACTTATAGGGAAATATACTTAACTAGAAATGATGAATAATTTTTTTATTAAGAAGCTTATAAGTTCCACTATTGTTGTCTTTATAGTAGTTTCTGCAACTTTCTTGCTACTTAGAGTTCTTCCAGGTGGCCCCTTTGACTCAGAAAAGAGACTCCCTGAAAAAGTTAAAGTTAACATAGAGAAGAAGTACAAGTTGAATGAGCCACTAATTAATCAATATGTATATTATATAAAAACAACATCAACACTTGATCTTGGTCCATCTTACTTTTACCCTGGAAAAAGTGTCAACGAGATTATAAAAAAGAGCTTTCCATACTCATTAAGAATTGGGGTTCTTTCTTTAATTTTCACAATTTTCTCCTCAGTAGTTCTTGCAAAATCTATCTATAGAAATAAAAAGAGTTTGAAATCTAAATTAATTACAAATTTTTTATATCTATCTGTTGGAACTCCAACTTTTCTAATAGGCGCCCTACTAATAATGCTTTTTTCTGTTAAATTCAAAATTTTACCCGCCGCCCTGCTAGAGTCACCTCTTAGCTACGTTTTGCCTGTTGTAACACTATCAATACCCTCAATTTCCTTTTTAACTAAGCTAATGCTTGAATCAATGAACGATATCCAAAACACTATGTACTATCGCAACGCAAAATTGAACAATGTAAAGAGTGAGCTGATTCTTAAATATTACATAGTAAGGAACTCACTAGTACCTTTTGTAACAGCGATTGGCCCTATTTCAGCCTTCATGATTACCGGATCTTTTGTAGTTGAAAGCATATTTTCAATACCTGGGATGGGAAAAATGTTTATCTTGTCTATTATAAACCGTGACTATCCAATTATTTGCGGCATGACAATCGTCTACACAATAGTCCTAGTAACCATAAACATGCTGATTGACTTTACGTATCCCCTGTTAGACAAAAGGATAAAGTACTAATGAATATAAAAATGGAGATAGAGTATATTGGAACTAACTATTCAGGCTGGCAAAAACAGGCCAATAATCCAACTATCCAAGAAGAAATAGAGAACAAACTTGAAACAATATATAAGAGAAAAATTACATTAATAGGGTCAGGTAGGACCGACAGTGGTGTACATAGTTTAAATCAAGTCGCCAACTATCACACCTTAGAGAAAACTAGCCTAAACCTAATTAGCCTCAAAAACGACTTAAACATCTTGCTAGGTTCACAAATACGAATAAATAAGTGCGTAGAAGTTTCCAAAGATTTCCATTCTCAACACAGCTGTAAAAAGAAGACTTACATGTATAAAATCAAAACGCAGAGCCCCTGCAGTGTATTCGAAAAGAACAGATTTTTATTTATCAAAAAAAATCTAGATGTAGAGAAAATGAAAGATATAGCACAAGTATTCATAGGTAATCATGATTTCATAAATTTTTGCAAAACAGGATATTCTGGCAAGTCTACAAAAAGGGAAATATACTCAATCAGAATTATAAAAAGCAAAAAAATGTTAGAAATAAAAATTGCTGGTAATGGATTCCTTAGAGGAATGGTTAGATTAATAGTTGGAGCTCTAATTAATTATGAAAAAGATAAAATATCTAAGAGTGAAATACTTAATGCCCTTGGAAACAGAGGTAAGCTAAAACAAAATTTATCTGTGCCAGCGTGTGGTCTATACCTTTATGATGTAAAATATTAACATGATAGTTTGTTCACGCGTAGAAAACGGTAAGACAAAGAAAAAGAAATACTCCTCTTTTAAATCTTATCAAGAGGAGAACGAAGGAAAAAAAATAAATATGGCTGCTCCTATTTCTCCATCTAAGATAGTCGCTATAGGATTAAACTATTTTGACCATGCAGCTGAAATGAAAAAAAGTCCCCCAGAAGAACCTCTTATTTTTCTAAAGGCACCTTCTTCTATTGTGGGTCCAAATGATGCTATTTTATATCCAAACTACATGAGCTCCAAAGTCGACTATGAGGGGGAGTTAGGGATTGTTATTAAAAAAGAAGCAAAATGGGTTAGCAAGAAAGATGCACGCGATTATATTCTGGGAGCAATATGTGTAAACGATATTACAGCAAGAGATCTGCAAGCTAAAGATATACAATTTTCCAGAGGCAAGAGCTTTGACACTTTCTGTCCAGTGGGTCCAATAATATCAGATGAAATTGACTACCAAGATGTTACAATCAGAACTATTGTAAACAAAGAAACGAGGCAAGAGTCCAGCACAAAACATATGATACATAAAATTGATTTTCTAATCAGCTATATAAGCAAGATAATGACTCTTAATAAAGGTGATTTAATCCTTACAGGTACCCCTGGAGGAGTAGGTGAGATTAGAGAGAATGACATTGTAAGTGTTCAAATAGAGGGCTTAAGCGAAACAAGTAACAAGGTTTTTTTAAGAAGCAAATAAAAATACAGGGGCTATAAATGAAAAAAATATTAATCCTACCAGGTGATCGAATAGGACAAGAAGTAACCAACGAATGTCTGAAAGTTATAGATTATTTTAGAAAAAGTTGTGAAATTGAGCTTTCTGAAGATTTGTTTGGTGGTGCTTCAATCGATGTGCACGGAGAGCCCTTAACAAAAAATGTTTTAGATAAGGCTTTAGATGCTGACGCAGTCTTGCTTGGTGCAGTTGGAGGACCGAAATGGGAAAAGCTTGAGCATAATCTTAAACCAGAAAAAGGACTGCTGACACTACGAAAAGAGCTCGAAGCTTTTGCTAATTTAAGACCTGGGAAAGTGTTTCCAGCTCTCATAAACTCATCCACATTAAAAAAGAGCGTTCTACAGGGAACAGACATTTTTGTTGTTAGAGAACTAACTGGAGGAATATATTTTGGTGAGCCTAGGTATATGAAAGAAGTGGGGGGCAAAAGAGTTGCTGCAAATAACTTAATTTACAATGAGGACGAAATAGCTCGAGTGGCCAGAGTAGCTTTTGAAATTGCCAGAAAAAGGAAAAACAAGGTTACGTCTCTTGATAAGGCTAATGTATTAGAAGTAATGCAGCTTTGGAGAGATGTGGTAACTGAAGTTCATGAGAATGAATTCAAAGATGTTGAGCTCGAACATCTATATATAGATAACGCTGCCATGCAAGTAATAAAAAGACCTTCAACCTTTGATGTCATCCTTGCGGGAAACCTATTTGGTGACATTATAAGCGATGAAATTGCTGAACTTACTGGTTCACTTGGAATGTTACCTTCTGCGAGTATAGGTAATAAAAATGGAATATACGAACCTGTCCATGGAAGTGCTCCAGATATAGCAGGACAAAATATAGCAAACCCTATTGCAGCAATACTATCTTTAGGAATGCTTTTCAAATATTCTCTTAATCTAGGTAATATTTCCGATTTAATCGAGAATGGAGTTTCAGAAACGTTGAATTTGGGCTTCAGGACTAAGGATATTGGAAACGAAAATACATTAACTTGTACAGAAATGGGTGATGAAATTTTAAAGAATATAGATAAACTAAGCTCATGAGCGAGGAGCAGAATCTACTCGAAGACTTCAATCTTAATCTAAGCAATAATAGAACTTTTAATTTATTTAATTGTAACGATTTCATCTTGTCCAAAATCATTGATCAAGTATCAACAGAAATCACTAAGGACATTTTCTTCATAACTAAAAACTCAAAAGAGTGCAAGCTTCTAATAGAGTACATCGAAGAAATATGGAAGAAAAAGACTTTTTACCTTGGAAGCGACATCCTCAAATCACAGACTAACGATTTAAATAATAGAAGTAAATTGTTAAATATCTTATTTTTTCTCGAAAAGAATAATCGCAAGATAAAGTTTATCGAACAGGAAAATCTTTACCTCCCTTTTGAAGAAGGAATAAACAAGAAAAAAATTCTTATAGATATTAGTAAAAACAGTTTGAATAGAGAAAGTCTAATTCTTAAACTTGAAAATTTTGAATATAGAAGAAACGAATTCATTGAGAGGTTGGGTGATTTTTCGGTAAGGGGATCGATAGTCGACATCTTTGCTCCTTCCTGCAAGTCTCCAATAAGAGTTGAATTCTTCGACGATAAAATAAGTTCAATAAATTCTTTTGATATAGAGAATGAAAGAAGATTTAAGGAAAAGCTGCATAAAGTTGAGGTTGTAACTCTCAAAGAAAGTGATAGCGGTCGAAAAGACTTGCTAGTTGCAGACTATATAGAGAACTCAATAGTCTTTTCTGATTGCATCATTGAGGATAGCCAAGTCAATTCAACAAAAGCAAAGAACTTTATTAAGAAAAACAAGATTATCTATATAGATCCTTTAAAAAAAGAAGATTCAACTGAAGGGTATGAATTTAATATTCAGTACCTTAAAGAAGAAGCAAGCAGTTCAATATCGTCACTCATGAATGTGCTAGACAAAGAAAAGTCAGCAGAAGAGATTACTCTTATTGCAGATGCCCAAACAATTAACAACCTCAAGGTTGACCTAAAAGCCCAGCATCTTGAGAAAATCTTATTTTTAAATGGATTTCTAAGAAAACCATTTATTTTAAGAAATCCAAGAAAAATATTCTTATCTTTTACTAACAAAGAAGAAGGAAAGAAAGAGTCTTCTCATTCAGAAAAGTACGCTAAAAAATCCTTTAAGCTTTCTGGGTTTAACGACCTTAAGGAAGGTGATTTAGTTATACATAAAGATTTTGGTCTTTGTTTCTTTAATGGAATCAAGAATAAACTAATTGAGAATATGTATGTTGATTTTATCGAATGTAAGTTTAGTCATAATGACCTGCTTCTTATCCCAATAGATAGAATATCATTGATACAAAAATATATTGGCTCATCTGACGGTAAAGCTTTGGATACATTAAGAACAAAGGCTTGGTCAGGCAAAGTTAAAAAAGCAAGAAGGGTTGCGCAAACTACAGCAAGAGAAATACTCAGTCTTTATGCTCAAAGAAAGTCAGTAAAAGGTTTTCCATTTAAACTTAATAATCAAGAAATTGCAGCTTTTGAAGAAACATTCGAATTCGAGGAAACAGTTGATCAGAAAAATGCGATACTAGACACTTATAAGGATATGCAATCAAGCTCTCCAATGGATAGGCTAATATGTGGGGATGTTGGATTTGGAAAGACGGAAGTAGCCTTGAGGGCTTCCTTCTTGTCTTCCATCAACCTGAAACAATCTGTTCTAGTTGCTCCAACCACTTTGTTGGCACATCAACACCTCAGGACTTTTATTGATAGATTTAAAGAATTTCCGATAAGAGTTGAAGGAGTGACAAGGTTCACAAGAAAAAAGGAGTTAGATAAAATAATTGAAGATTCAATAAGTGGAAAAATTGACATACTAATTGGAACACACAAAATTTTTTCTAAGAAAATAAAATTAAAGAATCTAGGATTAATAATAATTGACGAAGAGCATAAGTTTGGAGTGTCTGATAAAGAAAAAATTAAGCAAATAAAAAAAGGTATAGACTCGCTTAGTATCTCTGCAACTCCTATACCTAGGACTCTTCAGCTATCCTTAAGCGGATTAAGAGAGATAAGCCTTCTATCTACACCTCCGAAAGAAAGACTTAGCATTGAAACCTATATAGAAGAGTTTGATGCATCTTTAATCAAGAAAGCCATATCGTATGAGCTAGCTAGGAACGGAAGGGTATTCTTTGTTCACAACGAAATTGCGAGTATAGAAAAAATCCACAAAAATATTATGGATATTTGTCCAGGTGTAGAAGTTAAATTTATTCATGGACAGATGCGAGGTGACGCGATAGAAGAAACATTACAGGCTTTTATTGATGGAAAAGTAAAAGTCCTTATAACGACTACTATAATTGAAGCAGGTCTAGATATACGAGAAGCAAATACAATGATAATAAATAACGCACACAAATTTGGACTCTCTGACTTATATCAGCTTAGGGGAAGGATAGGAAGAGGGAGCAACAAAGGGAAAGCTTTCTTGCTAATTCCTAATCAAGAAATTAGTGAAACAGCGAAGAAAAGGCTTAATGCAATAAGAAAATTAACAAGGCTTGGGTCAGGGTTCAATATTGCAATGGAAGATCTTGAAATACGAGGGGCTGGGAATCTTTTTGGTACACAACAGTCAGGGAATATCTTTGACGTTGGGATTGAATTCTATCTCGAGCTTCTAGAAAAGGAAATAAATAATATTAAAGACACTGCTATGAACGAAGAAGAAGAAGTAGAAGTAATAGCAAACCAAAACATCTACATACCTGACAATTATATAGAGTCTGCTGAAAGAAGACTCTATTATTATAAAAAAATATCTTTAATTGGGTCCACAAATGATTCCTTGGAACTATTAGAAGAATTACTAGATAAATTTGGCGTAATTCCAAACCAGGTTCAAAACCTTATTTATATAACACTAATTAAGATTGAGAGCCAAAGACTTGGGATATATAAGTTAATTTTCAAAAAAGAATCAGTGATCTTCCTCAGCAAAAAGATTAAAAAAATCAAAGAATTCCAAGTCGAAATAAAAAAAATAGCTATTAACCCTCCAGAAATATACAAACTCCTAAGTGAGACCATTAATATAGAAAATATGTTAAAAAGTAATTATGAAATTGTAGATGGTAGGTTTATAATTAAATTGAATTAAATATTATGAAACTTAAAAAAATTTTTATATTTTTGTTACTATTTTGTTTACCAGCAAGCTCATATGGAAATATTGATGAAGGAATAGCAGCAGTTGTAAATAACGAAATCATCTTTCTTAGCGAACTGAAGACGCACATAAAAAAGAGTGGCGTATTGATTTCCAACAAAGAAATACAGAGGGAATACCTAAAAGAACTAACAGATCTAAAACTACTAGAACTTCAGGGAAAAAGAATGGGTATTGTCATAACCAAGGAACAGCTTGACCTTATTGAGAAAAATTTCATTGAAACAAATACAAAGGAGAAAGTTGATAGTGAGTTAGCAAGAACAGGGATCAATATTTATAGAATTAGATTTGGCTGGAAAAATCAATATCTACAAGAAAATATTTCCACTATGATATTAAAAAGTAAGGTTGTTATATCCGAGGAAGAATCAGAAAAATACTACTTAAAAAATTATGGTCAGTTCAAGAAAGAAAAGCTCGTCAATCTTTTCTTAGTAATAATAAATGACAATGAAGAATCAAAAAAGAAAATAAATAACTTTAAAGAGATAATAAAAGAAAAAGGATGGCTTGCCTCCAACACAAAAGAATATATAAAAGATGGTTATCTTCTTCCTGAGTCAAAAGACTTAGGCTATATAAGCCTCAATGATATGAACAAAGAGATTTCAGCTGCTGTAACCAATTCTAGCTTGAACAATTTAGTAGGGCCATTTCTTGAAGGTAAAAAATTAAAGTACTTTTATGTAAAGAATAAAGTGGTCGGGGATTCAGAATATTTGAATTTAAGAAATGAAATTCAACAAAAGTTAGCAGACAGTAAAGATTTTGAAGTGTTAGATGGTTGGTTTAAAGATTTAAGAGAAAACGCATACATCTCAGTAAGACTATAATTAGATAGCCTCGTATTCTTCAATAGGCGCGCAGCTACAAATAAAGTTTCTATCTCCAAAGGCATTATTAACTCGTCCTATAGGGGCAATATACCTAACTGCACTTTCATCCTTATGTTGAACTGGAAAAGCTACAGAAACTGGATAGTCAAAATTATTATTAACTATATCAAAAAAAGTATGTGGTGCATTCTTTAGAGGAGACAGCCTTTTATCTTCGACATTTGAATATGTAATTATTTCCTCATGTATTTTTATCAATGAGCTACAGAATCTATCTATCTCTACTTTCGACTCACTTTCTGTTGGCTCAATCATCAACGTTCCTGGGACTGGGAAAGACATCGTAGGAGCGTGAAAACCATAATCAATTAGTCTTTTCGCTATATCTTCTTCAGTAACCCCATAATCCTTCCTAAGTCCTCTTAGGTCAATAATACATTCGTGAGCAACTCTCTTATTTCTTCCTGTATATAAGATTGGATAATAACTACTTAATTTGTCTGCAATATAGTTTGCATTCAATATAGCAACCTGTGTGGCTCTCTTAACCCCTTCGGGGCCCATCATCATTATATACATCAAGGAAATTGGTAAAATAGAAGCGCTCCCCCAAGGGGCAGATGATATTGAACCAAAACCAGATTTAGGGCCTGCGTGTTTAACAACAACATGATTAGGCAAGAAGTTCGATAAATGTTTCTTAACAGCAATTGGTCCAACTCCTGGACCTCCTCCTCCATGTGGGATACAAAAAGTTTTATGAAGATTTATATGACAAAGATCTGGACCAAAATTGCCTGGCTTCGAAATACCAACAATTGCGTTCAGATTTGCTCCATCCATATAAACTTGTCCACCAGCGTCATGAACCATTCTGCAAATTTTACCTATGCTTTCTTCAAAAACACCATGAGTAGAAGGATACGTAATCATTAAGGCAGCAATCTGATCGGGAAATTCTTGTATCTTGTATGATAAATCTTTAGTGTCAACGTTCCCACGTTGATCGCACTTCACAATCACAACCTTGAGCCCCGCCAATATCGCACTCGCTGGATTTGTTCCATGTGCTGAACTAGGGATAAGACAAATGTCTCTATCAGAATTATTTGTTGCTTCTTGAAAAGCTTTGATCGTCATTAATCCTGCCAGTTCACCCTGAGCTCCGGCATTAGGTTGAAGTGATACAGAATCAAATCCCGTAATCTTAGCCAGGGATTCTTCCAGTTTATTAATTACAAATTCATATCCCTTAACCTGAGATCTTGGAACAAAGGGATGTATTGAATTAACTTTTTTCCATCCGATTGGAATCATCTCCGAAGTTGCATTTAGCTTCATTGTACATGAGCCCAGCGGTATCATAGATTTATTTAGAGCGATATCTTTATCTTCTAACTTCTTAAGATATCTAAGGAAATCTGTTTCTGACTTATAGACGTTAAACACAGGGTGAGTTAAGTAGTCAGATTTTCTTAATTGGTCCTTACTTATCCCAGACACCTCAGATGAGAGATTTTCATCTATAGATAGGAGACCTACTTCTTTGACAGTTCCAAAACAACTTAAAATTGAAACGAGATCTTTAAGACTGGTAGTTTCATTCAAAGAAATCGTCAAAGATTCACTCGTGCAGAATCTAAAGTTAATTTTATTTTTTAAAGCCTTCTTTTTTACTGAAGACATCTTTACCTTTGTTAGCTTGACTAAAATTGTATCAAAGAAACCCTTAGCTCCCGTTTCGAAACCAAGCCCTAAAAGAGATTTGTTTAATATCCTACTAAGCCTATGTACTCTAAGTGCAATTCTTTTTAAACCATCAGGTCCATGATAGACCGCATAAGCCGAAGCAACTATTGCCAACAAAGATTGAGCTGTGCAAATATTACTTGTAGCTTTTTCTCTTCTAATGTGTTGTTCTCGAGTCTGCAGAGCCATTCTGTAAGCCAAGTTATCATTTTTATCAATAGACCTTCCAATAATTCTCCCGGGTAAAAGCCTTTTATGTTCTTCTCTACATGAAATGAAAGCGGCATGTGGGCCTCCAAAACCGAGCGGGACACCAAACCTTTGTGAAGTACCAACTGCAATATCTGCACCTAATTCGCCTGGTGATTTTAAAAGCAAGAGTGACAAAATATCACAAGCTAGGATTGACATTGAATTCTGCGACCTTGTTTGAGAAATGGAAAATTCATAGTCCTGGATTTGGCCTCGTGTATCAGGATACTGAGCTATAAATCCAAAAAAAAGATTCGAGTTTTCCTTAACCAGAGAGTTAATATCCCCTACTCTTACTTTAATACCAAGAGGCTTAGCTCTAGTCTGAATTAAATCAATAGTTTGAGGATGACAAGAATCTGACACCAGAAAGAGTCTCTTGTCTTCTTTTGACTTCTTAAATGCAATTATCATCGCTTCAACCGCTGCGGTACCCTCATCCAAAAGAGAGGCGTTGGCAACCTCTAGACCTGTTAAATCCATTACCATCTGCTGATAGTTTATCAACATCTCAAGCCTTCCCTGAGAAACTTCTGGTTGATATGGAGTATAGGCTGTGTACCAGCCTGGGTTCTCTAAAATATTACGTAAAATAACCGAAGGGGTCACCGTGTCATTGTATCCCATCCCTATGTAGCTCTTAAATAAATCATTTTGACTAATTTTTGAATCTAGAAGCTCCAGAGCTTCTTGTTCATCCAAAGGGGGGCTTATGTCTAACGGAACATCTAACAGTATCTGATTTGGCACTGTAGATTGAATTAGGTCATCCAAATCATCGTAGCCTAAGGAACTTAGCATTTCTTTAATTTCAGACTCTGAAGGGCCTATATGCCTATCAAGAAAAGAATCTCTTAGCTTAACATCAAAATAGGTAGAATTAATATTAATTTCATTCTCCATCTACTAGTTTTTTATACTCCTCTGGACCTAGCAAGGTATCCAAGTCCCTATTATTTGAAAGATTAATTTTAATCATCCATCCCTCACCATATGGACTCTGATTTACCAGATCAGGCTCATTCTCCACTAGAACATTCACCTCGGAAACAGTTCCAGCTAAAGGAGAGTACAAATCAGAAACCGACTTAGTTGACTCAACTGCACCAAAAATTGAGGATCTTTCCAGGACATCGCCTACTTTAGGTAGTTCGACAAATACTATTTCACCTAGCGCGTCTTGTGCATGATCAGTTATGCCAATAGATACTTGACCGTCTTCATCCTTTACCCACTCATGTTCTTTGGTATATTTCAAATCTTTTCTTATTTCTGACATAACGAACCTCCTAAATCATACAAATGGATACCTGACCTTCTTTGCACTTTTCTTATCATTTCTAATTTTAACTTGAATATCATTCAATTCAGAACAATTATTTTTTATTAGACCTAAGCCAATGCCTTCCTGAAGAACTGGAGAAAAAGTTCCACTAGTAACATGGCCAATCTCTTCATCTTTAGAAAAGATCTTATAGCCCGCCCTTGGAATACTTTTTTCCTCCATCTTGAAGCCAATAAGAGTGAAATTTCTATTTTTAAATATTCTATCCAATGATTCTCTGCCAATAAATTTTTCTTTAGAAAAATCTATAAATTTTTCCAAATTTGCCTCTATAGGATTTAGTCTTTCGCTTAACTCGTTTCCATGAAGCGGAAAACCCTTTTCTAATCTAAGAGTATCCCTACAGCCTAATCCACATGGCTGAACATTATCTACTTCATCTAAAATTTTAGAATATATTTCTTTGAGCACTTCATTGGGAACAAAAAGCTCAAAACCATCTTCTCCTGTATAACCAGTTCTTGCAATAAGAAAATTGTAACCGTCAGGACATCGGTTGTTGAGTCTTGATTCATATTGTTTATCTAGTTCAAAAATTTTTTGAATGGAATATTTCTTTATTTTATCAATATTTGAAAATGGGAAAAGCTTAATTATACTTTCTACAGCTTTTGGTCCCTGAATTGCTAGTTGCCCATAAAAACCACTAAGGTTCTTAATGGCTACACTAAAGTCTGAAGATAAAGAGTCTAGCCATTTGAAAACATTATCAATGTTTCCTGCATTAACGCAAATAAAGAATCTTTCTTGATTTAATCTATATATTATAACGTCATCAATCACCCCACCATCTTCCCTACAAAAAAAACCGTAGCGTGCTTGCGAGTCTTTCAAATTCAATATTGTATTTGTAAAAGTAAAGTCAATAAAGCTCTCTGCATTCTTTCCTATTACTTCTAGCTCTCCCATGTGACTTACATCAAAGACGCCCAGAGCTCTTCTTACATGTAAATGCTCTTCTTTGAGATCCTTAAACCAGACTGGCATATTCCAACCATTGAAGTTAACAAATTTAGCATTCATTTTCTTATGGATTTCGAATAGAGGAGTTTCTTTCATCTTAATATATTTTACCTAATTTTATTCATTCTTTTACTATTAATGAATCTATAGAAAAAATTGAAAAAATAAGGATCCCTATTAAAACAAGGGAGAGGGAAGAAAAAGTATACTATCTATTTATACTAAACAACCTGAGCAATTAACTTCTTGAACTGCTCGGGGTTATTCATAGCCAACTCTGAAAGAATCTTTCGGTCAAGTTCTATATTCTTCAATTTAAGAGAATGGATAAAGGTACTATACGTTAGCCCTTCTTCTCTAAGCGCAGCGTTAATCCTAATAATCCAGAGCGCTCTATTTGTTCTCTTTTTAACACGTCTATCTCGGTATGAAAAAGCCATAGCCCTTAAAAGAGTTTCTTTTGCTCTTTTAAAAACATTCTTTCTTTGACCCCAAAAACCTTTGGTTTGCTTTAAAAGTCTTTTTTTTCTTTTTTTACTTGATACACTTGATTTTACTCTCATTTAAACCACCTAACCTTAAGCAAATATTACTTTTCGTAAATCCTTCGCCTTTCTCCCTTCTACTGTGCCAACCTCTTTTAACCTTCTAATCCTTGACTGCGCCTTGTGAACATTACAATGGTGCTTACTGCCCTTGATTCTCTTAAGCTTGCCATTAGGCTTCAACTTAAACCTTTTAGCTGCACTTCTATTGGACTTCATTTTTTGTACTGACATTTTCTTTTTTAACCGCCTTTATTAACTTTTTTGGTAAAACCATTAAAGTTAGATTTTTTCCTTCAAATTTTGGCTCATTATCTAATTCACCCGACTCTGAAACCCTTTCAATTATTTTTGCTACTAATTCTTCCCCTATACTTTTATGAACAATCTCCCTTCCTTTAAACCACAATCTTATTTTAACTTTATTCCCTTCGGCTAAGAAACCTTTTAGCCTGTTTATTTTAACATTAAAATCGTTTTCTCCAATGTTTGGCCTAAATTTTATTTCCTTTAAAACTTGAGCCTTTGGCTTCTTCTGCCCACTTTGTTGTTTTTTCTGATCATACAAGAATTTACCATAATCCATAATCTTACAAACAGGTGGTTTTGCATCAGGAGAAATCTCAACCAAATCGGTCGAACTTATTTTAGCTGTTGCTAGCGCCTCATCAATAGAGACTATCCCTACCTGCGCTCCATCTAAGCCTATAAGCCTCACTTCTTTAGCTCTTATAGATGTGTTAATACGCTGTAAAGGTTTCCTAGGACTATATTTTTTTCTTTTTATGAAAGATCCTCCATTTGTTCGCTTTTCATAATTTCTTCAAATTCAGATATTTTTAATTTCCCTAATTGTTCGCCACCGTACTTTCTGACGCTCACAGTTTTACCATCCTCTTCCGACTTACCTATTGTACGCACGTAAGGGACTTTACTCATTGC
>CAJIYY010000013.1 GCA_905181755.1 Candidatus Dadabacteria bacterium UBA1144 | reverse complement strand
CAAATTTTACTTGAAGATTATCCAAACCTAGCAATCTTCCCTGAGATAAATAGCTCATCCTTTAAAAGATTTGAATCCGGCTTTATTACAAAGAAAGAAAGAAGCTTATACAAAGTACTCAATCCTTTGAAGAACATTAAGGGTTTCTTCTTTGATAATAGTTTTCCAGGTTTTACTTTAAAGGATAAGTATCTATTAGGAAAGTTGATATTTTTATCCAAAAAATATGAGAATCAAGAAATTCCCGTAAAAATCTTTCTTAAAGACTTTGGTTTTAGCGATACATTTATTAATGATTTCTTTATTTCATTCTTTCAAGGTGTTTTCTTAGATAACAACTTAAATGTGCCTCTAAAGTATTTCCTTTTTATATTTAGCTTATTTTCTAAAAGTAACGTCAGTATCCCAGTCAATGGAATGAATCAGATAGTTCAGGAGATTTTACTAAAACTTGATTCATCAAAATTAAAATTAAATAAAGAAGTTGTGAATATAAAAGCTGATAGTATCGAGACAGATGATGGCGAGATTTTTTATTTTAAAAAACTATTTTGCACTGATCCGCAAATTGAAAAATTAATAGATAAGAGATTAAACCAAAATTTCTTTAAAAGAATCTCGTATAATAGTGTTCAATGCTTCTACTTCCTGGCTGACATGATAGACTTTGACGATAGATTTATATATCTATTTCCTGAATCAAAAAATATTACGAATATGTGCTTAAAAAAATTAGAGGACGATAAATTTATTATCTCAGCCTCATCTTTGTGTATGGAAATATCTGAAAATGCTATTGAAAAAGAAATTTCGATCTATTTTGATAATATTAAGAATATAAAATTTCTAGAAGCTTTTAAAATTTTAAATGCTCTACCGTCAAATCCCAAATTTTTTAATTTTCAGAAGAAATCCTTTTATCAGTATTCTTCTAATATCTATTTTGCTGGCGACTATCTATCGTACCCGTGCTTAAATGGATCAATACAATCTGCTGTTAACTTGGTGAGGTCCTTAAGTAAATGAATTATGTACTTCTCTTTTATTCTAATCTTATAGTTTCGGCAATCTTACTTGGTCTTATCCTTGTAATACAATTTGTCCATTACAAATCCTTTAAATTTATAGACACGGATAAGTTTGTTGATTTTCATAAGTTCCATACAAAGAATATTTCCTTCTTAGTTATTCCACTGATGATAACTGAGGCTGTCACTTCAATAACAATATGTTACTTCTACTTTTCTCTACTTTCACTAACAAATCTACTGTTAGTAGCCCTCATTTGGATTACTACATTACTCCTACAGGTCCCCAGTCACAATAAACTCTCTACGGGTAAATCAATATCTGAAATCAACAAGTTGCTTGCTGGAAACATGATCAGAGTATATCTTTGGTCTTTTAAAGTTATTGTGACAACTCTTATTGTATTATAATTGTATAGTAAGAATTTCGTTCCAATTAGTTGTATAACTTTGAGATTTCTTTTCCCTTTTCATAATCCAATCACGTGATATTCCTGTTACAGCGTACTTTAAAGTATCTCTGCCGTAAGAGTTATTTAGCTTATCAAGCACTCTCATAAGACTAGATTCCCTAACTATTGAGGGGACATTGTCTACTAGTGAATACTGCTTTGAAGCAGAGCTCTCTAGGCCAGAAAGAAATATGTGGGCCTTCTTGTAGGCTAGACCTTTTTTAAATATAGACTCTAAAATACTCTTTCCAACACTAATCAATCTTGATGTTGAATCTGTAGAAGAAATTAATGATTGGGTCTTAACAAAAAATTTATAAGATTCTTTTTGGCTAAAGCGATTAGTGGAAAGGGCAACTGTAATAGTCGAACAGCTTGAACCTTGGGATCTTAATTTCTCAGCAGCACGAGATATATATGTTGAAACTGCCTCTCGAAGTGACTCTAGGGTGTGTATAGAACTACCAAAAGCCCTAGAGGTAGTAATCTGTCTCTTAGCGCTCGGTAGAAAGTCAAGATTAATACATGGGACACCTTTAAGCTCCAGGATAGTACGAACAAGAGTCACAGTTCCAAGACTTTTAGCAAACTTATGGTCAAGGACACTCAACTGATAAGCATTATATATGCCTTTCTGATGAAACTTTTTTTCTAGCCTTCTTCCTATTCCCCAAACTGAACCTACAGGTACATCTTTTAAAGCTTTTGGGAGATCCTCTGAAGTAGAAAGACAATATACCCCTGTATTCTTTTTTGCTACTCTTCCTGCCAATTTAGCGAGAGTCTTTGTTTTGGAGATTCCTACAGATACCGGTATGCCAGTCCACTTTAGAATTTTATTCCTCAAATGAACAAACTCTTTATGTAATCTCTCAACTGAAGAATCTTCAACACAAACAAATGCTTCATCTATCGAATAAACTTCTACATCTTCAAAATGCTCTTTAATGATAGCCATCACCCTATTAGACATATCGGCATACAAAGTATAGTTAGAAGAAAAAACCTTCACCGATTGTTTAATGAAAATGTCCTTGCACTTAAAAAAAGGTTCTCCCATTTTGATTCCAATTTTTTTTGCCTCACTAGATCTAGCAATAACACAGCCATCATTATTAGAAAGAACAACAACTGGTTTGTGTTGTATAGATGGGTCGAAAACTCTTTCACACGAGGCATAGAAATTATTACAATCAATTAATCCGACATACTTACTCATATTAAACTCTATGTATCACGAAAGTAACGACTCCCCATATATCGAAATCTGTTTCCTCCGTCACCTCTATTGGACTAAACTCATCATTCTCGGGATTCAAGAAGACCTTACCTTTAGCCAGCCATACTCTCTTCACAGTTAACTCCCCGTTTATATGAGCAATCACCACGCTCTTATCTTTTGCCTCTATAGCCTTATCTACAACTAAAGTATCTCCAGAGTTTATTCCCGCATTAACCATAGAATCTCCTTCAACCTTAACAAAGAAAGTCGCTGACGGATTCTTTATTAAAAGCTCATTTAAATCAAGATTCTTCTCGACATAATCATCTCCTGGTGAAGGAAAACCTGCTTGGACCCTTGCAATAAGCATCGGATATTTTTCCTTGCTACCGGCATAGGAGCTAATATCAGAGATGTTAGATTTTATCTTTGGGAATACCATTAATGATATTATACCAAATATTTATTTACTCATTCGTGCTTTAATGAAAAACCTTATTGAAGCAATGAAATAAGGAAAAAGAACGATAAACATCATTGACCTAAATAAGACCGCAACCGGCCTATCTACACCTTCACAAGTCCATATTTCAGAACAAGCCAGCAAGAGGGGGAGCTCTTTAATTCCACCCCAACATACGACTAACCCCACTACCGTTAACATTACAGCAATATGTATGGCCATCCTCTTTCTATTTGCGTTATCTGCAACCAATCCCAAAATAAAAATTAATGAGCCTAGAATTATAGGAATTAATACAGTAAAAGTTTCATATAAATAATATCC
>CAJIYY010000012.1 GCA_905181755.1 Candidatus Dadabacteria bacterium UBA1144 | reverse complement strand
TCAGAGAAGCTTCGTGAGGGTGAGATTAAAAAAGTTAACAACCTACTTATAGTAGGTTGTAAGGATAAGAATATTGAGATAATTGAGCTTCAAAAAAGCAGTCAAAAAAGAATATCTGGAAAAGATTTTATTAATGGAATTGCTAATATAGAAAATCCAAGTTTTATTTAATTGGTATATCTACTGAGAAAGATGAAACTTTAATCTTTTCTATTAGCTTATTGTCCCAACAAATACCTCTAACTAATTTCAATCTTTCTTTGGGAACAAACAAGATAACATTGACTCCTTGAGTCATTGACAGTTTCCACCTTAATATTGACTCATCATTAATTGTAGAATCAACCTCAACCTCACCAATCATAACGACTTGACCATGGTTTCCAAAAATTATGTCTGGATATATCTCCCCTAAAGGGTTAATCTTGGATTGAAACTTATTGACTTTAATCTCGTTAAATTCTTTTGAATACTGACTTTGTATTTCTTCTATAACCCAATCATGAAGAAGAATATCCCTACTGCTTTCTTCCATAAGAGTTACTCCACATCAGCTTTTCCTTAAGAACATTGAAATATTCTGTCTCCTTAGACCTTAAGAGCTTGAACTTCAGATGAGATTTTGAGACTTCAAGCTCAAAATCACTCTCCATTTCCATACTAGCATTTCCGTCAAAAGTTGCATAGACGGGAGACTTAAATGAATCTACCCTAACTCTAATAACCGACTTGTTAGATATAACTAACGGTCTATTGGCCAAAGTATGAGGACAGATAGGGGTAATGATAACCAGGGGTAGTGATGGTGTAACAATAGGGCCGCCTGCAGATAGAGAATAAGCAGTCGAACCTGTGGGAGACGAAAAGATAATTCCGTCGGCCCTTATATTAGATACCAAGGATTTATCAACAAACAAGTCTAGATTGATTATTCTTGCCAAAGCACCCTTATTGATTACCACATCATTTAAAAAATACTTCTTATAAATCAGTTTTCCGGACTTAAAGATTTTAGCCTGCAATAAATCTCTTGTGTCTAAGACTAAATTATTTTGAAAAAATTCTTCTAGTAACTCTTTCAACTCCCCTACAGGTGCCTCAGTTAGAAATCCGAGATTTCCTAAGTTGATTCCTATCACAGGCTTCTTATTCTTTGAAGCTGCCTCTGCTATATGAAGAAGTGTTCCATCTCCACCTAAGACAATTAAAACATCTGACTTCCTTATTACATTTTCCCTGGAAATATACGAAACAGATCTATCACCTTTTTTGGCAAAGAAGTCTTCAATTAAAACTGAAGATTTCTTATTAATAAGAAATTTTACCAAGGTTTTTTTAACCTTCTCGAAATTTACAAGATTAGGATTAGCAAGAATACCAAAAATCATTATAGATATATTATAAATCAGATTAATAAATTTGTATCCTCAACTATTTCCTAGTTGAGAGTAGTTTTTCAATCAATCCTTGAAGACTTCCGTCTAAAAAAGAATCTACATCTCCTATCTCTGCATCTATCCTATGGTCTTTAACCATTCTATATGGATGCAAAATATAGGACCTGACCTGACTTCCCCACCCAATTTCTTTTTTTTCTGAATTAGCCTTGCTTTCTTCATCTTTAATTTTATCTACTTCTAAATCATACAATTTAGATGAAAGTATTTTCATTGCCGTATTCCTGTTTTGATGCTGAGATCTTTGATTCTGACATCCGACTACAATTCCGGAAGGAATATGTGTGATTCTAACAGCAGAATCTGTTTTATTAATATGTTGTCCGCCAGCACCCGCCGCCCTAAATGTATCTATTCTTAAATCTTTATCTTGGATTTGAATATCAATATCTATCTCAACTTCTGGTGAGACAGATACTGAAGCAAACGAAGTATGCCTTCTTTTGTTAGAATCAAAAGGTGAGATCCGAACCAATCTATGGACACCAGTCTCGT
This sequence comes from Candidatus Dadabacteria bacterium UBA1144, assembly GCA_905181755.1. Classification (GTDB taxonomy): domain Bacteria; phylum Desulfobacterota_D; class UBA1144; order UBA1144; family UBA1144; genus TMED58. The sequence goes on along the minus strand of CAJIYY010000012.1, from coordinate 2,390 downwards.
TTTTCAAATATCCATAGGCAAAATCACCCTGAATAAGAATCGAGCAATTCTTTATTCCTGCCTCTTCTCCATCCAAAAAGTCGAGAAATTCCGCCTTAAAATTATTTACTTCAGAATATCTCATATACATCCTAGACAACATGCTAGCCCAATCTTGTGCCTCAGTGCCTCCTGCTCCAGAATTTATCGACAAGATTGCATTCTTACTGTCATCTTTCCCAGAAAGAATAATTTTAACTTCAAAGTTTTCGATCAATCTTTTCAACGAAGACAAAGAGCTCTCTATCTCTTTAGCTATGTCTTCATCAAGCTCTTCGTCTTTGTAAAGGTTACCAATATCAATTAATTCATTTAGATCATTGTCTAGACCTTTAAACGAATCTATTTTCTTATTAATACTAGAAATCTCTTTTAAAACAATTTGAGCACTCTGCTGGTTGGACCAAAAGTCACTCTTCTCTGACTTAGCGAGCAAGTCTTTCAATGTAAGCTCTAGAGCATTGAGGTCAAAGATAGCCTCGTATCACTTCAATTTTTTTTGTTAAACTTTTCAAAGTTTGCATAAATTCAATCATTTTTTAACTCAATAATTAATGTTATATTAAATTTAACATTTTTATAATCTTTAGGGAGTAAATTTTGAAAAATTATGTACTAACACCAGGGCCGGTTCCAGTTCCAGAATTTGTAATGCTTGAAATGGCTAAGCCTATAATCCACCACAGAACAGAGGAATTCGAAGAGATTTTCTTTAAGGCCACACAAGGATTGAAGAAGGTCTTTATGACAAAAGAAGAAGTTCTAATTCTAGCTTCATCCGGCACAGGTGCTATGGATGCTGCAATATCTAACACTCTTAGCAAGGGAGACAAAACGTTAGTTATCAATGGTGGCAAATTTGGAGAAAGGTGGCTAAAGATATGTAAGGCTTACGGGGTTGATACAGTGGAAATCAAAGTTGAATGGGGCAAGGCAGTTGATCCATCTCAAATAGAAGACATTCTTAAGAAAGATAAAGATATTAAAGCTGTACTGATTCAAGCTAGTGAAACTTCTACCGGTGTTGAACATCCCATAAAAGAAATAGCCAAGCTAACTAAAGATAGGGATGACATAATTTTAATTGTTGATGGGATTACTGCGGTAGGAGCATTTCCGGTTGAATTTGATAAATGGGGAGTCGATATTCTAATTGGAGGTTCACAAAAAGCATTCATGATGCCTCCTGGACTAGCCTTTATAGTTCTAAGTCAAAAAGCCTGGGAATTCAATAAAAAGTCTAATCTTCCAAAATTCTATTTAGATCTTAGCCAAGCTCACAAGAATAGTCTTAAAAAAACCTCACCTTGGACCCCTGCAGTTACTCTTATAGTTGGACTAAACGCTGTTTTGGGATACTTTGATAAAATTGGACTAGATAGATTGTACGAAAAACATTCAATTCTATCTCAAGCTACTACTGAAGGATTTGAAGCGATAGGTTTAGAAAATTTTGCTAAAGGGTGTACAAGCACTGCTCTTTCTGTCATCAAATCCCCTGAAGGTATAGATGCAGGCTTAATAGTAAAAGGATTAAAGAAGAAATATGGAATGATAGTTGCAGGTGGACAAGATCAAGCAAAAGGTAAGATTTTTCGAATAACTCATATGGGCTATGTAGACAAGGCTGATATAATTGCTGTAGTTGCTGGGGTTGAGGGTATATTATCCGAGTTAGGACATAAATTTACATCTGGAGCTGGGGTTTCAAGAACAACCAAAATTCTAGATAGGCTATAAAGCTAAAGAATATTCTTAAGTTTAGATAGTTTATTTTCTAATATACAATCCAAAAGAACTAAATTAACCATTGCTTCTGCAATAGGGACTGCGCGTGGACAAAGGCATGGATCATGCCGTCCTTTAACCTTAAGATCTTTAGACTTACCTTTACTATTGATTGACTTTTGCAACTGAGAAATAGACGATGTAGGTTTTAAAGCAAATCTTAATACAATATCGTTTCCATTAGTAATCCCACCTAAGATTCCACCCGCATTATTACTTTTAAATTTAACTTTTCCTTTTGACTTCCCAAGCATAATATCATTAACTTCGGACCCCTTCATTGATCCAACTGAAAAACCCAAGCCAATTTCAAAACCTCTAACACCACCAATACCCATTATTGCTGATGCCAGTCTTGCATCGAACTTTTCAAAAACCGGTGAGCCCAAACCTGCAGGAACACCTGAAGACCTAACCTCTATTACCCCACCTATAGAGTCACCCTCTCTTCTAACAGAATCTATCAGGTCGCCCATCTCTTTAAATTTCGATTTATCAGAGATCCTCAAGGAGTTTTTTTCAATATAATTTGGGTCAATTTTTTCACATTTAATATTTCCAAT
>CAJIYY010000011.1 GCA_905181755.1 Candidatus Dadabacteria bacterium UBA1144 | reverse complement strand
CAGATTGTGTCTAAAATTAATTCTATTGGGGGATCTTCTATAGGTTTATCTGGGGCGGAGAATCAACTCTTAAAGGTAAAGAAAATTAAATCTGCAAAGAAAGGTGTAGACTTAGGTAGGGTTGGTGAAATAGTCAAAGTTAACGTTCCTGCGATTCACGAGTTACAAAAGAAGGGCTTTATTCCAGTAATTGCTCCAATTGGTATTAATAGCAAGGGGATTACTTTTAACATAAATGGAGACTATGCTGCTTCCAAAATAGCTTCGTCTCTTAATGCAGAAAAACTTGTTATATTAACAGATGTTGAGGGCATAAGAGACCAGGATAATAATTTAATTTCCTCTATTTCTAAGAAAAGAGCTAACGCTCTAATTAAGAAAGGAGTTATCGGATCCGGTATGGTGCCTAAAGTGAAATGTATAATTAATGCATTATCTGAGGGTGTAAATAAAGCACATATTATTGATGGGAGAATCTCTCATTCTCTAGTTCTGGAAACTTTTACAGATTCAGGAATAGGTACGGAGATATTATTGTGAAATCATCTGATATTTTAAAAGAAAATAACAAATATTTAATTCAAAATTATCAAAGATTTCCTATTCAGATAGTGAAAGGGGATGGTTCATATGTTTGGGACTCAAAGGGAAAGAAATATTTAGATTTTATCTCGGGAATTGCTGTGAATAATCTGGGTCACAAGAATAGAAAGGTTAATAGTGCAATAGTATCTCAACTTGATAAGATGCTTCATGTCTCAAACCTTTTTGTAATAAAAGAGCAGGTAGATTTTGCCAAAGAGTTATCGGAATCAAAAAAAGGATTTAAAAGTTTCTTCTGTAATAGTGGTACAGAAGCAAATGAAGCAGCATTTAAGCTGGCAAGGAGATGGGGTGTACTTAACGGTGAGAGAAGTACTATAGTTTCATTCAGTGGAGCTTTTCATGGAAGAACATTTGGTTCTCTAAGTGCTACTTCTCCAAGAAAGTATAAGTACGGCTTTTACCCTTTGACGCCAGGATTTAAGAATGTTGAATTTAATAATATTGAAAAGTTAAGTGAATTAGTTGCAAAAGACAAAAAAATAGTGGCAATTATTGTTGAACCTATCCAAGGCGAGGCGGGCGTTAAGTTCAGTAATAAAAAATTTTTGAAGAAAATTGAAATACTTTGTAGAAAAAATAATATCCTGTTTGTTCTTGATGAGGTACAAGTTGGAATTGGCAGGACTGGTAGAATATTCTGTCATGAGCACTATAATTTAAAACCTGACATAATAACTCTTGCAAAAGCATTAGGCGGAGGACTACCATGTGGTGCAATTATGGTTAATCCAAGATTTGCAGACTTTTTAACTCCTGGTTCACATGGAACTACAATGGGTGGGAATCCTTTATCTATGGCTTCTGGCTTGGCATCATTTAAGCAAATTTCCAAGCCCAGCTTTCTTCTAAATGTTAGAGATAGAGGAGCTTTTTTCTTAAGTGAATTAAAGAAGATTGCTAAAAGCCCTAAGATTAAAGAGGCTAGAGGGTTAGGTCTTATTCTAGCTATTGAATTTAATCTTCAAGAAGACGCTAAAGCTTTTTCATCTATATGTTTGGAGCGAGGACTCCTTGTTCTTCTTACAGAGAAGTACAATGTTAGAATTCTTCCACCACTAAATGTTAAAGTTGGGGAAGTAAAGAATGCCTTAAAGATCTTTAAGATTGCTTTGGAGGAAATGAATGATTAGGTCGCTTTTGTCTGTTGCAGATTTGAATTCAAAAGAAATAGAAAAGATTTTTAAAAAAATGAAGTCTTTTAAAAGAAAATCTTATGCTAAGCATAAGGGGAAGTCTATTGGGCTTCTTTTTGAGAAACATTCAACTAGGACCAGGCTATCTTTCGAGGTAGCAATTTCAAGGCTTGGGGCATATCCTATTTATATAAATAGGTCTGATACTCAGATTTCTAGGGGTGAGTCGATAGCTGAAACTGCAAAAATCTTTTCGCTATACTTGGATGCATTAGTCTATAGGACGTCTGATCAGAAGAATATGGAAGAATTTGAAAAGTTTTCTACTATTCCTATTATTAATGCATTGTCAGACTTAGAGCACCCAACACAGATTATCTCTGATATGTTTACTATAAAAGATTTGAGTGCTAAGAAACGAGTTGAAAATCTGAAGATTGCTTATTTTGGAGATGGCAACAATATTGCTAATTCTTTATGTATTATTTCTGATATATTAAAATTAAACCTTGTCATATGTTGCCCAAAGGGCTATGAACCAAATCTTAATTCTTTAAACATTACTGACTCAAATGTTTCGATTGATCATAATCCTGAAACTGCTATTGAAAACGCAGATGTTATCTATACTGATGTTTGGACTAGCATGGGCATGGAGAAAGAAGAGAAGAAAAGATTGAGGGATTTTAAGAAATACCAAGTGAACAAGGAGATTGCAAGTAATGCAAACTCGTCACATATCTTTATGCACTGTTTGCCGGCGCACATAGACGAAGAAGTAACATTAGAAGTCCTTAATTCTAAGAATTCAATTGTTTATGAGCAAGCAGAGAACAAAGTATATGCTGCTATGGCTATATTGGACTTTCTTTTAAGCTAAGTTAAGCATCGATTTTCTTCTTCTATCTCTGTGAAAATCTAAGGCAAACCTATGCGCCTCGTTTCTAGCGTTTATTAATATATTAAGAGCTTTTCTGTTCCCAGAGAAGTCTGCTGGTTGCCTACTGTTGATTGTGTATATCTTATCAATCTCTTCATTTTTTCTAGGTTTAGCTATTGAAGCTATCTCTATATTTTTAAGGTCTAGTTTGGAAATTTTATTAAGGTGGCCTTTCCCACCATCTAATAAAATTAGATTTGGGGCTTCCCATCCTTCTTGATTGATCCTTTTTAACCTTCTTGAGATTACTTCTTTCATCATTTCATAGTCATTCGGCCCTTTTGTTGTAAGTTTAAATTTCTTATATTTTCCTTTCTCTGGTACTCCATCTATAAAAGTTATCATTGAGGCTACAGGATTAGTCCCTTGTGTATTTGATATATCAAAACACTCAATTTTTTTAGGAACTTCTTTTAAATTTAATATAATTTTAATGTTATTTAAAATTAAACTTATTTCTTCTTCCGCCTTAATGTTTTGTGTAAGGTATCCCTCAGCATTTTCTGAAGCTAGCTTAATTAATTCTTGAGTGTTGGTGTTTGACAATTGAATCTTAGTTTTAGATAAAGAAAAATCAGAGAGATCTTTTTTTAACTCTTCGACATACGGGAAGGCCTTATCTAGAATTATCTTCTTAGGGACAGAAGTTTTTCTTGAGTAGAATTGTGAAATTATCTGGTAAATATTAAGACCAATTTTCTCTAAATTTGTTTCAAGATAGAAGTTAGCTTTGTCAATTATGTACCCACCTCTAAAGAAAAGGATTACAACTTGAACTTTATTCTCTAACACATAAAAGCCTACAACATCAGTGTTGACAAGCTGTTCCCTTGGTGCTGGATTAAAATAGTAGTTATTAGAAAGAAGAGCCAGCTCGTCTCTATAGAATGATGCTTCCTCGAATTGCTCCAGCTCCACTGTTTTCCTCATCTTCTCTTTTAGTTCCTTGTTAAGAGCACCTATCTTTCCTTTGAAGATGTCCTTAATTGATTGGATATTTTTATCATATTTCTTTTTTAATACTATTTCGTCGCATGGCCCAAGGCACATATTGATACTTTTATATACACATGCCCTCTTTTCGTGTTGTTTGAACTTGTTTTGACTGCAATCTCTTATGCCAAATATCTTTTGAAATAATTTCTTGGTTTTCTTTAAGCTGTCTGCAGACCTAAATGGCCCCAAGTATATAGAGTTTGGGTCATTACATTTTCTAGATGATGATATTTTAGGAAATTGTTCATCCAACTGGATTCTTAGTGATGCATAAGTTTTATCGTCTTTGAGTAAAATATTGTACTTGGGTTGCCTAATCTTAATCGTTTTATTCTCAAGCATTATTGCTTCTTCTTCACTTTTTGTTGTTGTAAAATCTATAGTCTCAGCTTCTTTCATTAGAAAAGTTATATTTAGTCTAGTATCTCTTGATTTCGAAAAGTATGAAGATATTCTCTTTTGAAGATTCTTTGCTTTCCCAACATATAAGGTTTCATCAGCTTTATTCTTAAATATGTATATTCCCGGTTTTCCTGGAAGGTTTTTGAGTGTTACTTCATCTATCTTCATTTAATTATGTTAGCTGATTTTGAAAATTTGGAAAATCAGCTAAGTTTTACTAATAGTCATGTTGAAATACGAAAGGTCAATTCTTATTCTTAAGCGCCTTGAGCAGCTTTATCCAGAAACTCCTATTCCTCTTAATAGCAAGAGTACTTTTCAACTTCTAATTGCAGTCTTGCTTAGCGCACAGTGTACTGATGTTAGGGTAAACAAGGTTACTCCTGAGCTCTTTTCAACAGGAGGTGACCCTTTAGGTATGAGTCGATTATCCGTTGGCTCTATTTATAATATTATTAGACCTTGTGGACTGGCTCCTCAAAAATCAAGAGCTATTTCTAAGTTATCTAAAATTATTGTAAAGAAATATAAAGAGGAGGTCCCTGATGATCTGAATGCACTAGAGCAACTACCAGGGGTAGGGCACAAAACAGCCAGCGTAGTTATGTCACAAGGTTTTGGTCACCCGGCTTTTCCTGTCGATACACATATACATCGTCTAGCCCAAAGATGGGGTTTAAGTAGAGGGAGGAATGTTATAGAGACAGAGAGAGATTTAAAAAAAATTTTTCCTAAATCTTCCTGGAGCAAGCTACATCTCCAAATTATATTTTATGGCAGAGAGTTCTGTACAGCCAGGGGTTGTGATGGTCGAGTTTGCGATATATGTCAGACATGTTATCCGAAAAGAAGAAAACCTTTTAAGGCAAACAAGGCTTAGTTGAGTTCAATTAGATAAAAAGACCCAGACTTTCTAATCTAGGTCCTTGTGAGTTCTTAAACACCGTAATAAAGAACAAATTCGTATGGGTTAGGCCTAGTTCTCCAAGGAGTAATCTCCTCGTCCATTTTGTAATCTATAAAGCCCTGAATTAGCTCTTTAGTGAAGACGTTTCCTTCTAGTAAAAATTTATGATCCTTTTTAAGGGCCTCTAATGCCTCAGCTAATGAAGCTGGTACATTCGGATATTGTGATAATTCTTTTTCTGAAAGAGTATAAATATCTTTTTCAAGCTCAGGAGTTGGCTTAATTTTATTTTTAATCCCATCCATACCAGCCATAAATAATGCTGCAAATATTAAGTAGCAATTGCCAGCTGGGTCAGGGAACCTAGTCTCAATTCTCTTAGCTTTGGGGTCCTGAGAATACATTGGTATCCTTATCGCGGCACTACGGTTCCTAGCAGAGTGCGCTAATACAATAGGAGCCTCATATCCAGGAACTAGTCTTTTATATGAATTTATAGTCGAGTTTGAAAATGCACATATTGCTCTTGCATGCTTTAGAACTCCACCAATATAGTGAAGAGCCATATCGCTTAAACCAGCGTACTTATTTCCCGCAAAAAGAGGCTTTGATCCTTTCCATATTGATTGGTGAACATGCATTCCAGAGCCATTATCCGCATATACGGGCTTGGGCATGAAAGTTGCAGATTTACCATGAGACTTTGCGACATTTTTAACTATATATTTATACCAGAGAGTGTCGTCAGCCATCTGCCTTAAAGGCGCATAGCGCAAGTCTATTTCTTGTTGTCCGGGCCCACCTACCTCGTGGTGGTGGCACTCTACGTGAAGTCCACATTCTTGCATTACAGAGGTCATTTCAGACCTTATATCATTGTATGTATCTGCAGGAGATAAAGGAAAATATCCTTCTTTGTATCTAATTTTATGTCCTGTATTTGGGACCTCGTCTTCACCTAAATTCCATTCTGCTTCTACTGAATCGACAGAATAAAAAGCTGTATTTGGAGTAGACTCGTATCTAATATCATCAAAGATAAAAAATTCTAATTCGGGACCAAAAAAAGCAGTGTCTCCCATTCCAGATTTTTTCAGATACTCTTCTGCTTTTGTTGCAACGTATCTCGGATCAAGGTCATATCTTTCACCAGAAGGCTCGACAACATCACATATCATTGCAATAGTGGGATAAGCCGTGAATGGATCTATTTTTGCAGTTGAAGGGTCAGGCATGATCAACATATCACTATTGTTAATAGCTTTCCATCCTCTTATGCTAGAACCATCAAACCCCATTCCATTTTTAAAAGTGCCTGCATCAAACTCTGAAGCAGGATATGAAGTATGATGCCATGTTCCTAGTAGGTCACAGAATCTTAAATCAACAAACTCAATTTTTCTTGTCTTGATTAATTTTAAAACATCACTAGCCTTATAACTCATTTGTTCCTCCAATTTGTCCTAATCTATATTGCAGAGTCTCCCGACTCTCCAGTCCTTATTCTTATTGCTTCTTCAACAGGAATAACAAATATTTTCCCGTCACCTATCTTGTCTGTATTTGCAGATGATTGAATAGCTTTAACTACGCTATCAACTTTATCATCGGCGACAGCTATATCTAGTTGAATTTTAGGAATGAATTCAATTTCATATTCTGCCCCTCTGTAAACTTCAGTATGACCTTTTTGTCTTCCGAATCCTTTAACTTCAGATACAGTCATTCCTGTTACACCAACACCTTTTAATGCTTCTTTAACGTCGTCAAGCTTAAAAGGTTTGATAATTGCTTGAATCATTTTCATTGTAATTCCTCCAAGTACTTTATGTCACTTAAGATATTATGACATAAATATAAAAATTTAAGAAAAAACTAATATTCCTTACTCTTTCTAGGCAAAAGATGTGCCATCTGAAGAATTATTTTCTAGAACTAAATTTAAGACCGACTTTTGCTCTATCCCAAGTTTTGTCTGTTATTTCTTTAAGTTCTGCAACTTTAACTTTTTGTGTAGCTGTCATTGGATATCCGCCATCAAAGATTTCAATAAATCTAGGAACCATGGCGACTATGCATTGTTCA
>CAJIYY010000010.1 GCA_905181755.1 Candidatus Dadabacteria bacterium UBA1144 | reverse complement strand
TGGATATGATTCTATAACTGAAAGCAGCGACTATAACACCTTCGATGGTACTTATTATGGTCATAATGATCAAATTACTCAGTACTATGGAAACGTAAACTTTAAATTTCCATATGAAATATCAATCAATCCGGGTATAAGGAAAATCCATCACGAAACGCATGGAGGATACACGCTACCATCTGTATTCTTATCAAAGAATTTTTCTCAAACTTCAACAAGAATCAGAGGTGGCTTTAGCAAGGGTGTAAAATACCCGAATACTTATGAGTCTTATAGTCAGAGCTATATGCTCAGACCAGAAAGACAGAAGTCATACGAAATAGGTTTTGATCAAGGAGTAAGAAGGAATATAAGTCTTAGTGCCACATATTTTAACAGTAAAATAACTGACTTAATCACCTATACTAGCTGGGTTACTGGTACTCAGTCTGGTGCTGTCTACAAAAACATTCAAGAAGCCTCTAGTAACGGATTTGAATTCTCAACACTAATAAATCTTCCAAATAGAATAAAAACAAAGATATGGTACACCCATCTTAAAACTAAGGTTGATAAAAATGGAAGTTTCGGAGGGGAAGCAAATTGGCCCGACAATAAAGATTTATTAAGAAGGCCTAGGAAAAGTGGTGGTTTTACGATTAGCAAATCAAGCGAATCCTACAACTTATCCCTAGATGGCTCTTACACAGGAGGAAGATGGGACTATGAATCTTCTGAAATTAGGTTATGGAATAAGCCTTTTTGGAACTTTGACTTCTATGCTGAGCATAGCTTCGATTCGTTTGGACTTAGTTATAACTTAAAGCCTTACATTAAAGTCAAGAATGTATTCAATGATGTAAGACAGGAAATACTAAACTTTGAATCGCCAGGAAGAACAACTTTGGTGGGGATTAAAGGCGAAATATAAGAAAGTTATTTTATAAATTTTGATGAAAGAAAAAAAAACATTACTATATAATCATGAAAATAATTTCTCTCATACCAAGTGCTACAGAAATTCTTTGTGAGCTGGGCCTAGAAGACAATGTATATGGAGTTACTAACGAATGTAATTTCCCCGAAACAATAAAGAAGAAGAAAAAAGTCCTAACCACAACTATAAACTTCGAAAAACTAGATAGTTTCCAAACTAATAAAATAATTAATGAAAGTTTAGATTCAAAACATTCTATTTATTCCTTGGATGTTGAAGAGATCAAAAAGATAAAACCTGATTTTATTATCACCCAAGACTTATGCGAGCCATGTGCAGTTTCCACTTCGCAAATTAATGAAATCTTAGAGGAACTTAGTATCAAACCTGAGATTATAACAATGAGTCCAAAGACTATTGGTCAGATAAATGAGTCGATAATAATGCTATCAAATAAATTTATGGTTCCAGAAAAAGGGAACGAGCTTGTGAAGAAAATAAATGTAGGAATTGACACTATTCAATCGATTACAAAAAACAACATGGAGAGACCAAGAGTTTTCTGTATGGATTGGATGGATCCAATATACTCAGCAGGTCACTGGGTACCTGAAATGGTTACAATAGCAGGTGGTGACAATATGCCTTTCGAAAGAAAAGAAAGGTCTGTGAAAGTTAGCTTTGATGAAATACTTAAATACTCACCGCACTATATTTTTATTATGCCTTGTGGTTTCGAGATAGATGATACTCTAAATGAAATCAACCTTTTGCTGGAGAATCCTCAACTTAACAAGATTCCTGCTTTCAACAAAGGGCAAGTCTACATAGTTAATGCTAATGCATACTATTCGAAACCCACCTATAGAATACTAGAGGGGATTAAAATTATTGCGCGAACAATAAACAGCGAAAACTTCAAATACGAGCCCGAACCTGACGCAATACTAAATCTTCAAAACTATATGCATTTCGAATCCTTTTCAGGCTAAGAATTATTATTAATTACTTAGGTGTTGAGAATTCGGAACCATCAGTTACGCCATCATCGCTGGTTGGTGGTGTGCCATCAGTATTGGAGTCTGGTTTTGCTTCTGCTTCACCTGTGGCAGCAGCCGCGCCTTCATTTTCTCCAAAATTTGTAGCAGCAATCCAATAAAGTGCAATGAAGCTTAGTGCTATAGCTATACCTGTCATGAATAGTCCTCCTTGATAACTTAATTTGTAAACATTACAATTGTACTCTATGTATGCTTAAAAAATCAACTAAGAATATACCTATAGAGATTATTTTGAATAAATTCAACTTCATTGAAGAAGGATCTATTTTCATAGTACACGAAGGGTTGTATTTCTTGGTAAGCTGCATGGAGTCTCAATCTATAATGAATCTTCGTGAAGATCTTGATTTAAAATTGTCATTTAACCCAATAATGCAAGGCGATTTTCCAACGTTAGAACTTAAAATAGCATTTTACAAGAACAAGGTGAAACTTGAAAATATATCAAATCTTGTTTCAATAGAGAACTTCCAAGATGTCGAAAGTATATGTAATTTTTTCTCTACAAATACTTTGCTACTAATAGTTTTTAATAAAAAAAATAAATTAGTCAAAAGTTTCAAGTTCATAAATAAATTTACGGACGAATTGGATGAAAGTTTAAAGAACTTCAAAATTGACATTAAAGATATAATAAAAAATAATAACAATTAAGGGTTAGGTGAGAATTTGAGTTTTGCGAAAATAACTGGGACCGGGATTTATATACCCGATAAAGTACTTTCTAATAAAGATTTAGAAACTTTAGTAGACACTTCGGATGAGTGGATAAAAGCTAGAACAGGAATATCTGAGAGAAGGATTCTAGAAAAAGACAAGGCTACCTCAGATATGTGCTACGAGGCTTGTCTTCAAGCGTTGAAAAATTCTTCTACCGATCCAGAGGAAATTGATGGAATCATTGTTGGAACTGTTACCCCCGACTATATGACACCATCCGTTGCATGCTTACTTCAAGATAAGCTAAAAACCAGAAAAATTTTTGCTTTTGATGTCTCCGCAGGATGTTCAGGATTTATCTACTGTATGAGTATTGCAAAAGCAATGATTGAAAATGGACAGGCAAAAAAACTTCTTGTAGCAGGATCAGAGAACTTATCTAAAATTGTTGATTATACCGACAGAGGAACATGCATACTATTTGGTGATGGTGCAGGAGCGGTTGTAATAGAAGAAAGTGAAACCCCTGGAATCATGTCGGTCTGCTTAGGTGCTAGTGGGAAAGAAGCGGAGCTACTATATACTCCAGGTGGTGGTTCAAAAGACCCTACAGGCTCAAGATTTCTTGTAATGCAAGGAAAAGAGGTTTTTAAAGAGGCCGTAAAAGTAATCCAATCAAACTCCTTAGAAGCTATAGAAGCGGCTGGTTTAACCCCAAAGGATATAGATCTTTTTATACCCCACCAAGCAAATATGCGTATTATTGAAGCAGCTCGAGAGAGATTAGACCTTCCAATTGAAAAATGCTTTGTTAATATAGAAAAATATGGGAACACTTCTTCAGCATCAGTACTACTTGCTCTCCATGAAGCATTACAAGAGTCTAAGATTAAAGAAGGAGACCATATCTTATTCTCTGTTTTCGGAGCCGGCTTTGCCTGGGGCTCAGCAGTTCTAAAATGGTAGCAAATAAAAACTTCATTATTAAAAACTTGAAATTAACTATTCCGAAGTCTTCGAATAAAAAACTAGCTAGACTTACTCAAAAATATATAGAAAAAATTAATAATTTAGAGTTTATAAATGAGATTAGAGGAGTAGAAAAACTTAAGTCTCTAATTAAAGGAAAAAACTTAACTTCAAAAGATTTAGTCCTATTCGGCCTTGGTGGTTCTAGCCTTGGAACTAAGACTATAATTGAAGGCCTTGGTCACCAAGAAAAGACAAATAGGAAGATATACATAATAGATAATCTTGATGGTGAAACCTTTGAGCAAGTTTTTAAGAAAATAAAAATTAGATCAACAAATTTTATTTTCGTCAGTAAATCCGGAAGTACATTTGAGATAAAGGGCCTTCTAAAAGAAGTTATTAAAAAAATCAATGCCGCCAAGGTACCATTGAGTCCCCGTATTTTTTTTATTACAGTGTACAACAATGGTCACCTAAATAGTTTTGGCAAAAAAGAAGGGATTCATACTTTCCATATCAACCCAGACATAGGAGGGAGATTCTCTGTATTAAGCAGGTCGACACTCTTGCCCTGCGAAATGGTAGGAGTTAAATGGAAGAGGATAATAAAGGGTGCACTAGACTGCTATGAGCAGCTCTATGAAACTAAATTTACTTCAATATGTGCTCTATCAGATTTTTATTATGAGAACCTTCTTAAAGGTAAAGACATTACTGCAGTAATGTCATACAAAGACTCCCTTGAATCTTTTGGAGAGTGGTTTATGCAGCTATGGGCCGAAAGCCTAGGGAAAACAAAAAGCGATGGCGCCTCTGTTGGACTAACACCAGCAAGATATCTTGGACCCAAAGATCAGCACTCACAAATGCAGCTTGTCTTAGACGGGCCAAAGAATAAAACTATCACTTTCATATCTACTAAAAATAACAGCAGAGAGAACTCTTCTCTTGGTAAACATTCTCTACTAGCGAAAACGGCGACAATAAAGGCTTTAAGAATTAAGAAGGTTCCTCACGTCCAAATAGAGATAAATAAGTTAGATGAAGAGGGGATTGGGCAACTCTTCATTGTTTTTCAGCTAACTACAGTACTCCTAGCCAAAAGAATGAGAATTAATCCATTTGATCAACCTGCGGTCGAACTTATAAAACGAAATCTAAAGTTCTAAAAGAACCTTTTGTCTAGTGAAAATTTTCCACCACCAACAAAAATTAACGTGTAAGCCAAGCCCACAAGACAGAGTTGATATCCATAAGTATCATAAGTAGGAAAGTACCCATCACCAAGATGCGCCACCCAAATACCTACAGACATTACAACAATAATACCAAAGGCAGCCAGCCTTGTTAGTAAACCTAAAGCTAGAGCAATTCCTCCAAAAAATTCTACAAAAACTGCAACTCCTGTCGCCCATGTAGGGAATCCAAAATTTACACTCCATGTCAGAGCTTTAGATTGAAAATCTGATATTTTATACCACCCTGCAGGAACAAAAGTGAGAGCTAGAATTAATCTTGGCAACAAAGAAGCCCAAGTTGATGAAGTCTTTAGAAGCCACATAACGTGAATTATAACAAAGGGGAGACATATATCAATATAGATTGTGTAGACTTAAACAATGGAATTGTGGCTCAAGGTTTTCGAAGTAATACTTCCCGTAATCATAGTTATTCTTGCTGGGTTTGCTTTTGGTAAAGCCGTAAAAGTTAACCTTAAGCCAATAAATCTACTTCTGTTGTACATCTCTACTCCATGCTTAATCTTCTCCTCACTCATGGATGGGAAGATAACAATAGGTGCAACCTACCAAATAATTACAGCTGGTAGCTTAATGATATTTATTGCAATGATTCTATTCTTTTTCATTTTAAAGTTCCTCAAAAAAGATATCGTCACATTTTTAAACCCCCTAGTGTTTCCAAATACAGCAAATATGGCACTGCCCATTGCCCTTTATGCGTTTGGCCCCGAGGCATTTGAATATGCAATAATATTTACAACATTAGTATTCTTTTATCACTGCTCAATTGGCATCTTCATATTGAATGGACCAAAAAAAATTATTGAGGTTTTTAAGACTCCTTTGATTTATACAGTCGTCCTAGCGCTGATATTAAATAACACTGAAACTAAAGTGAATGTTGGTTTAAATAACGCTATAAATCTTTTAGGTACCACCAGCATCCCCCTTATGATGTTTAGCCTAGGGCATAAGCTTTCCGAAACAAAAATAGTAAATTTAAATGAAAATCTTATCTTAGGCTCTCTAAGGTTACTAATAGGGGGAGTTCTTGGTTTTAGCATATGTAAAATATTAGGAATTCAAGGTCTCATAGCGAAAGTTATGATTCTTCAATTCTCAATGCCATCAGCAGTTTTCAACTTTATACTTTCTGACAGGTACAACAAGTCTCCAGAAAAAGTCGCCTCACTTGTCTTCGTATCAACAATTCTGTCAATTCCTGTAATTCCTATTCTTTTATACTTTCTAATGAAGTAAGGTGTTTCTTAATTTCAAAGTCTAGCTCAGTCTTAAAGCCTTCTTTTAAAAGAATCCCATTTGACTCCCATAGACTTGAGGAATTATTAACGAGCCTTGCAGACAATGAAATTTTCGAAAAAACAACAGAAGTCTTCAGAAAAATTGTAGCCTGGGAAAGGGGATGGACCTCAACTTTTATCCTCCCACGTCTTATTGGAGAAAGCCCATATGCACCATCAAAAGCTAGAAGAGGAATTCTGCTGGCATCAGTCTCGACTTTAGAAACAAGTTTTTTCATTAACTTACTTGCCGGGATTGTAATCCCCAACATCCCAAGCAATCCCTTATTCTTAGATATTATAGAAAGAGAGCTATTCAGCTCTTCTTGCTTTAGTTCTCCATCGCTACCATACCCTAAGACTCCAATTTTAGTAGGAACACGCTTCTCTATTTTTTTGAGAGCCGACAACATAATGGAATCAGCAAGAGGGCTCGACAAACCTTTCTCTTGTCCTTGGGCTATAACATCACCGCCAACATCTAGACCAACAACAAGGTCTATCTTGTTGATTTCACAAAACTCTATAATGTCTTTTGCGATTTTTGATGAACTATTAAAGATGTTTATCAATAGAATCTTTTCTTTTAAAATCTTTGATACTTTTGATTCACTAAAAAGTAGGCCATCATCAGTCACAGTCTTCCGTGTTGCTAAGCACAAGCTATCATTAATCTCAATCTTATTAAGGATCTGATCAAAAGGCCTAGGTCCTGGAAAGGGGTCTATAGAATATCTTTCCCAAGGTAGTCCACCTAAGATACATTTTATACCATAGGATTCTAAATGTAGTTTCGTTGGAATAGTTCCAATAATATCGGCACCGCCGCCTATTCCAATAATTAGAGCTTTCTTATATAGCGAAAAAGATTTCAGCATAGAATTTATTAGGTATTATAACGTATCGAGGTAAAAATGGACAAAATTGAAATAAAAAGCAATGAATATATTTTTAAAGGTACCGCTCAGGTACCCGCAGATAAATCTATCGCACATAGAGCACTATTTATATCTTCTATGAACAAAGAAATGACAAAGATATCAAATTTAACTAATTCAGAAGATGTTAGGACAATCTCTAAGGATTTACAGTCAACAATAAAATGTCTTTCAGACATAGGAGTTCAGTTTGCTGAGGTTAAAGGTGTCATCTTTGTTCGAGGAAGAGGAATAAGAGAGTATGTACAATCAGAAGGTGTTCTCAATTGCGGTAATTCTGGAACAACGGCTAGGCTTTTGATAGGTCTTCTTAGCGGACAAAGCTTTGAGTCTAAAATAGATGGGGACGACTCTTTAAAGATGCGACCAATGGGAAGAGTCATTGAACCACTCCAGGAAATGGGCGGAATATTTGATTCTAAGGATGGAAATCTTCCACTGACGATTTCCCCTTCTAATCTTAAAGGTGGGAACTTTGATTTAAATCTAGGCTCTGCTCAAGTTAAATCTTCCTTAATTTTCGCTGCATTATCTGCGGAAGGCGAAACAAAACTTAACGAGACTAAAAAATCAAGAAATCATACTGAAATAATGCTGGGTAATTGCACTAGTAATTTAACAATAAAAGGTGATGAAATTATCATCCAACCAGATCCTCAAATTAAACTTGAGTCATTTGATATTCCGGGTGATCCGTCTGCTGCAGCATTTTTTATAGTAGCAGGGTTGATAAATAAAAACTCAGAACTTAAAATAGATAATATTTGTCTAAACCCAACTAGAACACTATTTATAGATATTCTAATAAAGATGGGTGGGAACATTCAAGTCCTAAACAAGAGAGAATCCGGCGGAGAGCAGATAGCAGACTTATTAATTACTAGCAGTGATTTGAAGGCCATCAAAATTCAAGAAGAGTCTATACCGTTTGTGATAGATGAAATACCAATACTTTCACTGGCTTGCTCATTAGCCGAGGGGACCTCAGAGATACAAGATGCCGAAGAGCTCAGGTTTAAGGAATCTGATAGAATCAAGACAACTGTTGGTGAACTAAAAAAACTAGGAAGTGACATCGAAGAAACAAAAAATGGTATCCTCATAAAGGGTAAGGATTCCCTCAAAGGAGCTGACTGTGAAAGTCACAATGACCACAGAATAGCAATGATGATTGCAGTAGCTGCTACAGTAGCAGAAGGATCTACCACAATAAATTCTGCAGATTCTGTTTCAGTGTCTTTTCCAGGTTTTTTTGATACATTGAATATGTTTAGGAAATAAGCGCTTTATGATTATAACAATTGATGGTCCAGCAGGTGTTGGAAAAGGAACAATAGCAAAAATAGTATCTAAGACATTTGGATTCAAATATCTTGATTCAGGTGCAATGTATAGAGCCTTAGCTCTATTTGCAGACCTGAATGGAGTCTCCGAAAAAGATTCTTCAAAACTGAAGAAAATACTAATAGATTTACATATAAGATTTGTGGACCACGAAGAAGGAGAAAGAGTTCTAATTAATACGGATGACGTAACAGAAGATATTAGAACTAATGAGATATCCACGCTAGCCTCTAAATTTGCTGCAAACGATTTTGTTAGAACAATACTCAGGGAAATGCAAAGAAGAATTGTAAAAAATAAAGACTATATTGCCGAAGGAAGAGACATGGGAACCTATGTATTTCCTGACGCCAAATACAAGTTCTACTTAGATGCAGATTTAGAAATAAGAGCAAAGAGAAGATCTCTCCAATTAAAGGAAATATTAGGAATCAATATAAACGAAGATAAGGTCTCAAGAGAAATAGATGAGAGAGATAAGTTGGATATGACCAGAAAGTCATGCCCTCTTCATCCTGCCGAGGATGCTATAATAATTGATACTACTAGTATGAGCATTAATGAAGTAGCTTCTAAAATTGAGTCAATGGTGAAAAATGCCTAGAAAACTTATTGTTTCTGATAGTGCGGGTGTTTGCTTTGGCGTAGAAAAAGCTGTCACAACAGCGGAAGAAGTTCTAAATGAAAATCAGAATAAAAATGTAAAATCTTTCGGCCCCTTGATTCACAATCCACAAGTTGTAGATATTCTTCAAAAAAAAGGACTGTCGGTTGTAGACAAAGTAAAAAAGAATGAAAAAGGTACCATTATTATAAGAGCTCATGGGATACCAAACTACCAAGAAAAAGATTTGCAAGATTCTGAAATTAGTATTATCGATATGACATGCCCTATAGTTAAAAAACTACAATTTGCAGTAAAATATCTTTCCGATAATGAATATTTTGTCATTATCGTTGGGAATGAAAAACACCCCGAGGTTATAGGTGCTAGGAGTTACGCAAAAAAAGAAAGAGTATTAGTTGTTAACGATAAAAATGGACTTGATATTAAAGTAATTCCAGGCCAAAAAATCGGAATTGTAGCCCAAACAACTATTCAAAAAAATCTTTTTTGGGATGTTGTAGACATGTTCAAGGAAGAGCAAGAGTACACGATAAAGGCAATCGACACACTATGTGATGATATAAACAACAAGCAAATTGAATCAAAAGAAATTGCAAAGGACGTTGATATAATGTTTGTCATAGGTGGGAAAAACAGTTCCAACACAAAGGAGATAGCCGATATATGCAGAAAGGTTAACAAGAACACTTACCAGATAGAAACTTTCAAGGAAATTAAAGAACTAGGTATGGATCTGGAAGATAAAGTTGTTGGTATTACTGCAGGAGCCTCAACTCCACCATGGCTAATAAAACAAACAATCGATGGCGTGTTGCATCATGGATAAGACAAAAGGTTTACAAATAAAAAAGATATTAATAGGATTAGTTCTTATACTTTTCCTAGTTAGTGCTTTTTTTTCTTTTTCTTCCAGAGATACAATTGCCATATTAGAAATTCAAGGAATAATAAAGAATCCAAAAATATACCTTCAAAGTTTGAAAGATATCAAGGAAGACTCGTCAATCAAAGCACTAATAGTAAGAATTGATTCTCCTGGGGGTACTGTCGGGTCATCCCAAGAAATACATGCTTCGCTAATAAACCTTTCAAAAGAAATTCCAACTGTTGCAAGCATCGTTGACATAGGGGCGTCTGGTGGCTACTTAATAGCGTGTGGTACCAGCTATATTTTTGCTAATCCTGGCTCAATAACAGGAAGCATAGGTGTTATAAGTCAGTACTATAACTTCTCAAAACTAATAAAATTTCTTAAATTCGATATTGAGATAGTTAAGTCTGGCGAAATGAAAGACATCAGCAGTCCAACGAAGAGCTTAAGTAAAGAGGAAAAAGAAGTCTTATCTGTCTTGGTTGAAGACATCCACAAACAATTCAAGGAAAGTGTAGCGAAGAGAAGGGGGCTAAGCAATGAAGAGGCTGAGTCAGTATCTGATGGTAGAGTTTTCTCTGGTAAACAGGCACTAAACCTTAGGTTGATTGATGAGTTAGGTGGACTAGCTTCCGCCATAGAATATATTGAGAAAGAAATAGGTCTATCCAATTTAGATTTGGAATATTATCCAATAATAGAAAAGAAACTGTTTGATAATCTCATCCCTAGTATAAAAAATTCGGTTTTTTCAAATATTATGAACAAGAAACTTTTCTATCTATACTCACCTAAAATTTAAATATGTTAAACTTTATTTTATGCTTAAAACACTACTTATAATTTTTTTATTTATCTTTGCTATAGTATTTATTTTTCAAAACCAGCAGATATTCCTCCATACTTTTTCAGTCAATTATGATATGAGAGTATTCGAAGTTTCTAGTATAGAGATTAATAATTCGATTCTAATGATATCGGCATTTGTCCTAGGATCACTAATTTCTTTGATTCTAATTGGAGCTAGCCTCTTTAAAAAAAGTCTTAAGAATACAGAGCTAAAAAAGAAAATAATTGCACTTGAGACTACTGACTCAAGAAAGGTTAAGGAACAATGAAACCTTCATGGATCAAATCAGAAATTCCAAATGGCTCCAACTTTAGAGAATTGAAGTCTATCGTTTCTTCTAATAAGTTGAATACGGTTTGTGTGGAAGCTAAATGTCCAAACATTGGTGAGTGTTGGAATCTTGGAACTTTAACTTTTATGATCTTAGGTGATACTTGCACACGAAGCTGTGGTTTTTGTGCCGTAAAGACTGGCAAGGGGACAAGTATAGACTATCTTGAGCCGAAAAGATTGGCTAGAGGAATACGAGACTTAAAGAAAAATAATAGTCTAATAAGTCATATAGTTTTAACATCTGTAAATAGAGATGATAAAAACTATGAAAGCGCTGAGATTTTTGCTAGCTCTATTAAGGAAATAAAGAATCTTAACTTGGATATTAAAGTTGAGGTTTTAATTCCAGATTTTCTAGGCAAGGAAGAGTGCTACAAACTAATACTGGGCGCTGAACCGGATGTATTAAATCACAATATTGAGACTGTTGAAAGATTATATAATCTCAAACAAGAGACTGGCAAATCTACCAAGAGAGCTGTAAGACCTCAGGCTGTATACTCTAGGTCATTAGAGCTACTAGAGTTCTTTGATAGCTCTAAAAAAATAATAACTAAATCTGGAATAATGGTAGGGCTTGGCGAAACCAAAGAAGAAATCTTTAAGTGCATTGATGATTTAAATTTAGCTGGGTGCCAAATTATAACAGTAGGTCAATACCTTCAGCCCTCAAAGAATTTTATAAATGTTTCTAAGTTTTACAGCCCTGAGGAGTTTGAAGAAATTAAAGAATACTCAGAGAAGAAAGATAACATTCTGAGTGCCGAATGTGGGCCTATGGTCAGAAGCTCATATCATGCAGAAAAACAACTTAAAAACGCTAGATTAGCATCAAGGATAGTGAGATAAATTGAAGTTTATTTTAATCCAAGCAGATGGAATGCCTGATAGACCACTTGCGAATCTTGATGGAAGAACTCCCCTGGAAGCATCAGAAACGCCCTTTATGGATGACCTGGTTAAATCTTCTGAGCTAGGAACAGTTAATCATATTCCAAAAGGTATGAAATCTGGCAGTGATGTTGGCA
Organism: Candidatus Dadabacteria bacterium UBA1144; assembly: GCA_905181755.1. Taxonomy (GTDB): domain Bacteria; phylum Desulfobacterota_D; class UBA1144; order UBA1144; family UBA1144; genus TMED58. The sequence goes on along the minus strand of CAJIYY010000010.1, from coordinate 4,365 downwards.
ACCTAAGCATATTAGGCTACGATCCGCAAGAGTGCTTCACCGGTAGGTCTCCTCTAGAGGCAGAAAGCATAGGAATTCCATTAGGTCCAAACGATGTGTGCTACAGGTGTAATCTGGTGAATATTGTCAATAATAATGGTAAAGATTTCATGGATGACCACTCTGCTGGCCATATTGACACTGAGACTTCAAAAGTAATCATCGACGGTCTAAAAGAAGAGCTTCAGGATAATGAATTTGAACTTTACCAAGGTGTGAGCTACAGACATATATTAGTATGGAAGAACGGGCTTTCTAAGCTCGAAACTACTCCTCCTCACGATATATTAGACCAAAACACTATAGATTACCTTCCTACTGGTCCTGGATCCGTAAGGCTCAGAGATTTAATGAGAAGGGCTAGAGTTAAAATTAAAAAGATAAAGAATCAAAACCCCGAGCTAAAGAGTTTAAATTGCAGTGATATATGGCTCTGGGGACAAGGAAAGAAGCCTGTTCTTGAACAATTTAAGTCTATTCATAATATTAAGGGTTCAGTCATATCAGCCGTTGACCTCATTAAAGGTATTGGTAAGTTGGCAGGCTTAGATGTTTTAAATGTAGAAGGGGCTACCGGCTATCTTGATACAAACTATAAAGGAAAAGTTGAATCAGCTCTTGATAGTTTAAAGGAAAATGATTTCTGCATGATTCATATAGAGGCGCCAGATGAGACTGGTCATGAGGGTGACTATAAGAAGAAAATACAAGCAATTGACGACCTGGACAAAAAAGTTGTGGGACCAATAGTAGAAGGCTTAAGAGATAAGTATGACGACTATAAGATTTGTATAGTATCTGACCATCCCACTCCAGTAGAGTTAAGGACCCACAGCTACGAGTATGTTCCTTACTTAATTTACAACTCAAAATTAAATACTTGCAATCATAATCAGAAAGTTTTTAGTGAAAGAAGTGCTAGCGAATCAGGGGTTGTAATAGAAAACGGATTCGAACTACTTGGACATTTTTTTAAAAAGTAACTTAGCTTCTTTCCAAGCTTCATCATCAGACAAACCTTTCTTTTTTAAACCTAAGAAGAACTTGGCCCTTTCAACAAACTTATCACTACTTCTATTCAATACCATTTCAGGATTAACTTTTTTAGTCCTACATAAATTGGCAACAGTAAAAAGTATATCTCCCAATTCCTCTTCAATACCTTCAGAGCTTTGAGTCTCGACTACCTCTTCGAATTCCCTTATCTCTGACTGGAGTTTTTCTAAGATATCCTCACTGGAAGGGAACTCTAGACCTAGTTTAGAATAAGCTTTAGAAATTTCTACTGCACGTAATAATGATGGAAGAGTCAAAGAGAATTCTTTTTCTTCTCCCTTGTTTTCTAAAGATTTTTGCTCATTCCAGACAGATAAAGCCTCTTCTGCGTTTCCAACTTTTCGATCACCAAAGACATGAGGATGTCGTCTTATTAATTTGTCACTCAATACTTGAAATATGTCTTCTAAATCAAACAGATTACTTTCTTGGGCAATGTTCGCTACAAACAAGACCTGAAGAAGCAAGTCTCCAGCTTCTTCCTTCAAATTGACATAATCTTCCTTGCTAATTGCATCGACAACTTCATACGCCTCTTCAATTACATATGGTCTTAAAGTCTTTAATGTTTGCTTCTTATCCCAAGGGCATCCATCCTCAGCGCGGAGCCTTTTAGTAATTTCAATAAGCGTGTTCAACTTCATTTCCAAATCGCTCAAGCTATATCTCAAGTACCTTCGGAAACATGGTCAAGTTTTTACAGCCTTTTTCTGTAACCAGAACAGTGTCCTCAATTCTTATCCCACCAATTTTTGTATAATAAAGACCTGGCTCAATAGTTATAACCTGATTAGCTTTCAGAATATCACTACCTGTAGAAACTCTAGGAGGCTCGTGAATATCTAACCCTAACCCATGTCCAGTCGAGTGAATAAAACCATCAGGATTATTCTTTGTAAAGTCAGTAGGAAATCCTGACTTATTAAAAAAGTCCTTAATGCTGCTATGAATCGTACTTGATTTTTTTCTAGATTTAACCAATTTGATACCCATTCTTTGTCCAAACAGTACTACGCTAAACATTTTCTTTAATATTGGGGATGGTTTTCCTTTAACTACAGTTCTGGTAATATCCCCATAATAGCCACTCTCTATGTCTTTAGGAAAGATATCGAGAATTATTGGAGAAGACTCACCTATAGGGCCAAACCCTTCATGATGAGGTAGGGCAGAATCTCCTCCTGACGAAATAATACAGTCTGGACATTCAAGACCAAGAGAAGCCAACTCGATATGACAAAGGCCCCTGAGTACCTCAGAAGTTAAAAGTTTCCCGTCTGAATACAGGAGATTATTTTTACTTTTAGAGTATTTAATCTTACTTATAATTTTCTCTAGAACGGATTCAGTCCGCATCATTGTTTTCTTTATTGATTTAACTTCTGATGAACTCTTTATCAACCTGGATTTATAGAAAATTACAGCACTAGAGGCTTTAATCTTAATCTTTGACTTTCTTAACTGATCAAATAAATAAGATGGAAAAGTATAGGGGACTTTTACTTCATCAATATTATAAAGCTTGACTAGCTCTTTTATGATATCTATTACATTATCACTCTTTGCTAAATTTGAGATTTCCCTCAGAGATATGACTTTGTCTACCTTAGCTTGCGAACTACCTCTCTGAAACTCTAAATCGTTAAGAACTAGGTATTTCTTATTTCTTATCTCAAAAAAAATAACAGGATCTGGGACCTTAAATCCTGTCTTGTAGAATAAATCAGAGGAATTCCTAGTGTTATCGTAAATTAGGCTCATAAATCTCATAAGAAAAGAATATACTGGATTAACTATACAAACAAAAACATTGCCAAATTTCTACAAGTTATTTAATATATCATTATATGTTTAACATAAGTGAAAAAGCTGCCAATGAGATTACTCGTCTTTTAATCGAAGAAGATAGTAACGAATCCTTCTTAAGAATCAAAGTAGTTCCGGGCGGATGCTCTGGCTTCTCCTATGAAATGGGTTTTGATGACTCTATTGATGATTCCGATAAGATCTTTAAAAACTCAGACGTTAAAGTTGTTATTGATAAATTTAGCTTAGGCCACGTTGAAGGTGGAACTTTAAATTTCTCTGATGGTCTTAATGGTACTGGCTTTGGAATTGAAAATCCTAACGCTAAGGCTTCTTGCGGTTGTGGATCATCTTTCACAGTTTAAGTTATCAATCTTCAATCCTTCGAACAATATGAATTAAGAGAAATGCCCCTACAACTAAAGACAAGGTTCCTGAAAAGAAACTTCCTGTAGCTATTTCTATAATTCCGTATATGAGTGTTAGTATTGACAAGCTAAGCTGAAAGGCTTTAAATAAAGGTTCTCTAACTTTACCAATGCTTTTAGATTTATTTTGTTTCCAGAATCCATCTGGTCGAATTTTGTTATAAAAATCATCTAGAACTTTATCCTCCTCAGGTTTTGTGAGAAACGTAACGATTAAGCCAACAAAGATTGAAACAGGAATGATTATTAACTTTAGGGTAAAACTTAAAGAGATAACACTTAAGTAGTCTAGGAAATAGAAAGTTCCACTTAGAAATACAGAGCAAATTAAAGCAGATATTTCAGACCAAGAATTAATTCTCCACCAAAACCATCTAGCAATTAGAAAAAAACCAAGACCTGAGCTTACAGACCAGAGGAATATCCATGCTGACCCTATATTCTTGATTCCGACACCTACGAATAAGGCTAAAAATAAGAAAATTATTGTAAATATCTTTGATACGAGAACATAATGTTCTTCACTTTTGTTGCTTGCATAGAATCTTTTGTATAAATCATTTACCAAATAAGATGAACCCCAATTGATCTGCGTACTAATTGTAGACATATATGCAGCTAAAAGAGTAACAATTAGGAAGCCTCTAAATCCATCTGATACATGGTCTCTAATTAAAAGAGGGTAAATTTGCTCGCTGTCCGCCAACAAGCTGCCATCGGTAGGATAGAGTATTAGAGCACATAACCCTATAACGATCCAAGGGGCGAACCTTAGTACATAGTGATTCAGTACAAACCAAATTGTGCCCAGAACACCATCCCTTTCAGATTTGGCCGAACAAAGCCTTTGAATTATATATCCTCCTCCATCAGAATTATGGGAAGACCACCAAACTATTGTTGAATAACTTAAGAAGAGCATAAAGTCTCCTTTGTTGAAGATCGAGGGAATCATGGATAATTTCTCTGGTGAGAGCTCTTTAACTAAGCTAAAGTAATTTCCAATTCCACCTATCTTGTCTGAATTAATTAAGAA
>CAJIYY010000009.1 GCA_905181755.1 Candidatus Dadabacteria bacterium UBA1144 | reverse complement strand
CCTGCATCTCATAGTTATTTAGCTGATCATATATTTGCACATCAAGGGTTTTACTATTTTCAGATCTTAATTGAATTGTAAAATTAGTTGAGCTTGTTGCACCAGAAATTGATGAAAAACCTGTCATACTTCTAGTCATTTAGAATTTCCTAAAACCTTTGAATTATTCATATTTACAAGTATTATGCTTTATTTATGAGTAAAAACAAAAAAACTCTATTGGTTAATGGCGCATTAGGTAGGATGGGACAGGCAGTAATAGGAGTTTGCAAAAATAGAAATGATATTGAAATCAAATACGCAGTAGATTTACCAATTCATAAGTATCAGGAGGAATCTATTTATTCTGAAAGAGATAGAAGAAAGTTTAAGTTACAAGATATTAAGATTTCTAAAAACATTAAAGCAGTCGATGTTGACCTCATTATTGATTTTTCGACTCCTATATCTTCAATTTCACTAGCAAAGAAAGCCGGGATTCTGGGAGTCCCTTTTGTTACAGGGACGACTGGATTTAATTTAAGGCAAATTAATGAATTGAAAAAGATATCAAAAAAAATTCCTATTCTTCAATCTTACAATATGAGCTTGGGAATCAATTTGTTAGTTAAAATAATAAAGGAGAATGTTGACTATTTCTCATCTACTGATTTGGAAATTACTGAAACACATCATAGAGATAAAATTGATTCACCAAGTGGAACAGCATTATTGTTAGCTGACGCCGTGTCTAGCTCACTCGGTAAGAGAACTGATAAAATAGCAAACTACAGAGGCAAGTCTTCCTCACTAAAAAGAAAAAAGGGTGAACTTGGAATGACCGTTATTCGTGGTGGTGACGTTGTAGGGGAGCATAAAATTTCTTCTTTTGGAGAAATGGAAAATGTTTACCTAACTCACCAAGCTCTAGGAAGAGAAGTCTTCGCTAATGGAGCAGTTAGTCTGGGTTTAAAGTTGATGAAAAAGAAAAAAGGATTCTTTTCTGTTCAAGATTTAATTTAATGACATTTAGCTTGCAAAATAAAGATTCAAGATCTGAAGCTAGAGTAGGGCTGCTTACAACAAAATCAGGAGAAATTGAGACACCTGTTTTTATGCCTGTTTGTACCAAAGGAGCCCCTAAGGCTTTAACCACAAACAATTTAAAAGATTTAGGTTTTGATATGGTTGTTGCGAATGCTTATCACTTATTTCTAAAGCCAGGACATAAAAAGATTAAGGACTTTGGAGGATTACATCCATTTATGGGATGGAAAGGTAGTGTTCTATCTGATAGCGGAGGATTTCAAGTGTATAGCCTCTCTCCGTCTGCAAAAATAAGCAATGATGGTGTTTCGTTTAAGTCTTTTATAGACGGCTCAGTAAATTTTATTTCTCCTGAGCTATCAATAGAAATTCAGGAGTGCCTTGATTCAGACATAATGATGATTTTTGATGATTGCCCTAAGCCAGATTCGGAATATTCAAGAATACTGGACTCTATTAATAGAACAAGAAATTGGGCCATTAGATCAAAAAAGGCTAGAAAATCTAAGAATAAATTATTTGGTATAATTCAAGGTGGGATTTATGAAGATCTAAGAAAAACATCTTTGGAACATATGTTAGAAATTGATTTTGATGGTTACGCAATAGGTGGACTTGGTCTAGGGGAAGGCCAAAGTAAAACATATGAAATAACTGAAAAAATATGTTCAATGCTCCCTGTGGATAAGCCAAGATATTCAATGGGGATAGGGAAGCCCGAGGATATAGTAAATTCTGTTGAGCTGGGTGTGGATATCTTTGATTGTGTTGTCCCAACAAGAAATGCTAGGAACGGAACTTTGTATACTAAAGATGGGAAAATCAACATAAAGAATAGTATTTACAATATGTCTGATAAGCTTATTGATGAGGATGATGAACAACATCCCTGTTCTGATTACTCTCTCGGGTATATAAGGCACTTGTATACTTCTAAGGAGATTTCCGCATTATCTTTAATGACGATGAATAATCTTTATTTCTATAAACAATTAATTGAATCTATTAAAAAGTCTATAAAAGATGGTAAGTTTATAGACTTCAAGAGAAGTTTTTTAGAGAGGTACAAAAATGAATCTAATTAAATCAAAATTTACCATTGGAACTTTAATTCTTTTTTTAATATCATCATGCTCACCGCCGCCCGACTCAGGAGGTTCACCATTAGGTCTGATTGGACCATTCCTCCCTTTTGTTCTAATCATAGGGTTGTTTTACTTCTTAATCATTAGGCCTCAGAGCAAGCAGCAAAATCAGCGCGACGATATGTTGAAATCCCTAAAGAAGGGAGCAAGCATCTTAACTAATGGAGGCATATTTGGTAAGATTATTGACATATTGGATGGGGACATCTTGGTTGTAGAGATTTCGAAGGGAATTAATATAAAGATTAAGAGAGAGTTTGTTAATTCATTAATTGATAAAGAGGAAGGTAAGTAAAAGAAAATTTAATGAATAAGATAAGACTATATAGATATTTTTCAGTTTTAGTTCTTTTGCTATCTTTGGTTTTTATATATCCAACTTTCCAATCGAACTCTTTGCCTGATTGGTGGAACTATTTTTTTCCTTCAAAGAAGATCAATCTCGGTCTTGATTTGAGAGGTGGCATATTCGTTGTACTTGGGCTTGATAAAGAGTCCTCTGGTTCAGTTATTGCGGACAAAGAAGCTGGAAAGATTAAGGCAAATTTATTAAGTGAAAATATTCTTCTTAGAGATATTCTAGTTAATCAAGATAATAAGGTAATTGTCAGTTTTTATGATGAAGACAGCCTAAAGACCTCTAAGGAAATATTAGAAAAAAGTAATCAATATGTTCTAAATATCACGGAAAGCTCTATAGAAGTTTCGTTAAACGAAGAATTTCTAATTAAAACTCAACAAAAGCTCCTAAAGCAGGTTCAAAATATCTTATCGAACAGAGTTGACCAGTTTGGAGTTATAGAATCTTCAATACAGTTGTCAGGAAGTGAAAGGATAATTGTTCAGATTCCAGGAATTAACGAAACTGATAGGGAAAGAATCCTTAATATTATATCTAAGACAGCAATGCTGGAGTTCAAGCCAGTTGTTGAAGAATCTTCTTCGAGTTCTTTGTTATTGCAGAAGTTCAAAGACCGTGAAAATAAATTTTCTTTCTATGAAGGAAGTGATGGGAATTTTATTGCGACCATTAAGAGCTCTAAGTTCAAAGGTGAATCCATTCAAGATGCAGCTGTTTCTTACGATGAATTTAATCGACCTTATGTTTCTTTTAGTTTAAACAAGGTCGGCTCTCAGGTTTTCTCTAAATTAACTAGTGAGAATATAGGAAAGAAGATAGCAATTATTCTTGACGGAACTGTTAAGTCAGCACCGGTTGTTCAGAGTCAGATATTTGGAAGCGGCAGTATTAGTGGGAATTTTAGTTTCGAAGAAGCTAATGATTTAGCTATAATATTAAAATCTGGATCCCTACCTATTCCAGTATCTATTTTACAAGAAAAAACGATAGGTCCATCTCTGGGCTCAGATTCAATTAAGAATGGTAAGAACTCGATGATATTGGCTTCAGTTTTAATTTTCTTTTTCATGCTATTTTACTATAGAAAGCTGGGAATTGTCTGCGATATAGCCCTGGTTTTTAATTTGATTACAATATTTGGTCTACTTTCGTTGTTCGGAGTTACTCTAACATTCCCTGGTATCGCAGGTCTTGTTTTAACACTTGGAATGGCAGTCGATGGAAATATTATTATTTATGAAAGAATAAAAGAAGAACTAAAGAAAGGAAAAGACTCTATGTCTAGTATAGAGTTAGGTTTTGATAGGTCTGTCTCAACAATTTTGGATGCTAACTTTACTACCTTGATTGCGGCGATATGTATGTTCTTTTTAGGCGATGGGCCAATAAAAGGTTTTGCAGTAACTTTGTCTATCGGAATTTTTTCTACAATTTTTTCAAACATAGTAGTTGCAAGAGTTGTTACAAAGTATCTTGTTAGAGGGCCAATAGCTTTTAGAGGTCAAGATGAAAATTAATTTCTTCAAAAGCATGAAGACTACTTTTATAGTCTCTACTCTCTTGATTTTATTCTCAGTATATAGTCTCAACAAGAGTGGTCTTGATTACGGAATTGAATTTATGGGTGGCACTGAATTAGTTGTCGCTTTTAAAGATAAGGTTAAAGTAGAAGATATAAGAGAAGATTTTGCTAATGCTAACTATAAGAACTTAACTATTCAAAATTATGGAAAGAAATCTAATAACGAGT
>CAJIYY010000008.1 GCA_905181755.1 Candidatus Dadabacteria bacterium UBA1144 | reverse complement strand
GGTGGTTTGTTTGAAATATCAAAGACAACTTTATTTATACCTTTTACATTATTAATAATTTCAGAGGATATTAAATCTAAAGTATCAAAAGGTATTCGTGCCCAATTTGCAGTCATACCGTCTACGCTATTAACTGCTCTTATAGCAATTGTGTTTTCATAAGTTCTTTCATCGCCCATTACACCTACTGTTTTTATTGGTATAAGAACACAAAAAGCTTGCCAAATTTTATCATAAAGATTTTTTTCTTTTAAAATATCTATAAAAATCTTATCAGCTGCTTGTAGAAGCTTAACTCTATCTTTTGTTACTTCCCCTATAATTCTTATTGCGAGTCCTGGACCAGGAAAAGGATGTCTACCGATTAAACTTTTCTTAATTTTTAAAGCTTTACCTAGGTCTCTTACTTCGTCCTTAAAGAGATCCCTTAGAGGCTCAACTAATGAAAGTTTCATATTCTTAGGAAGCCCGCCAACATTATGATGAGATTTAATTACAGCAGAAGGGCCACTAACATTAACACTCTCGATTACATCAGGATATAAAGTTCCTTGTACTAAAAACTTTGCATTTGAAACTTTTTTTGATTCTATATCAAATAACTCAATAAATGTTTTCCCTATTATTTTTCTTTTCTTCTCAGGGTCCGTCACACCTTTTAATCTTCCAAGAAAAAGGCTACCAGCATTAATAACTTTTGGGCTAACTCCAAGACTTCTAAGAACTGGTACTATTTCTTTTACTTCGTTGTGCCTCATTAGACCTGTATCAACTATGAAGCATTTTAGCTTACTTCCTATTGCCCTACTAACCAGAACTGAAGAAACACTTGAGTCAACTCCACCAGAAATTGCTGAAATAGCTACGTTTTTTCCTATAAGGTTTTTAATTTCTTCTATTTTTTGTTTTACAAGTTTTCCAGGCTTCCAAGTTTGCTTACAGCCTACAATGTCTACTAGGAAATTTTTTAAGAATTGTTTTCCAAATCCAGTATGCACAACCTCTGGGTGAAACTGTGTCCCAACTATTCTGCAGTCTTTAGAAGAAAATAGTGATATTGATCCAAACTCTGATTTTGCTATAACTTTTATTTTACTTGGCAACTTAACAATTGTGTCTCCGTGAGACATCCAAGACACCTCATTGTTCTTAATATTCTTTAATAATTTTGAATTTGAAATCTTCTTAAGTTTAGAAGGTCCAAATTCTCTGATCTTTGATTTTGCAACTTTACCGCCTAAAACTTTTGAAAGTAGCTGTGCTCCATAACATATACCTAAAATAGGGACGTCTAAATCTAAAATTCTTAAATCTGGGTGGGGAGCTTTTTTATCATGCACGCTTGCAGGGCTTCCTGAAAGGATTATGCAGTCTGGATCAATTTCTTTTATTTTTTTAAAACTCGTTTTATATGGAAGAATTTCTGAGTAAATATTTAACTCTCTTATTTTTCGCGCTATTAACTTTGTAACCTGGGAACCAAAATCTAGAATTAGTACTTTGCTATAATTCATAATATTTAGTCTTTTGAATAATTCGGTGCTTCCCTACTAATAGAAATATCATGCACATGACTTTCTTTAAGCCCAGCATTTGTAAGTTTAAGGAATTTAGCAGATTTTAAAGAAGCTAAATCTTTTGAGCCTGTATATCCCATTCCTGCTTTTAACCCACCTACTAATTGATAAACAACCTTACTTATTGGACCTCTATAAGAGACTCTTCCCTCAATTCCTTCCGGAACAAGTTTTGAATCAATTATATCATCTTGATAATATCTATCCTTGCTTCCATCTTTCATTGCCTCTATGGAACCCATGCCCCTATAAGTCTTAAATGTTCTACCTTGATATAAAACCATTTCACCTGGTGCTTCGTCTGTACCCGCTAAAAGATTACCAATCATTACGCAATTAGCACCTGCAGCAAGAGCCTTAGTAATATCACCTGAGTATTTTATACCGCCATCTGCGATAACTGGAATATTACTTTTTTTAGCAACAGAGCATACGTCTAATATTGCCGTAAGCTGTGGGACCCCTATGCCTGCTATTATCCTTGTAGTGCAAATTGAGCCAGGACCTATTCCTACCTTTAGCGAATCAGCTCCCGCTTTAATAAGCTCTTTTGCAGCATCAGCGGTCGCTATATTTCCAACAACTACCTGAACAGCTTTATATTTCTTTTTAATTAGTTTCAATGCGTCTATCACTTTCTTCGAATGAGCATGAGCTGTATCGATAAACAAAATGTCTAATCCGCTTTTTATTAAGCTTTCAACTCTATCTTCCATATCTGAACCAACACCGATTGCCGCGGCTGCTAACAATCTACCTTGTTTATCTTTTGATGCGCTAGGAAATTCTTTGCTTTTCTGAATATCCTTCATTGTAATTAACCCTTGAAGTCTGAACTTCTTGTCTACTACGGGTAATTTTTCTATTTTATATTTATGTAACAATTCACGTGCTTCATTAGGACTTGTACCAGCCTCAACAACTTTTAAATTTTCTTTCTGTGTCATTAGTTTATTAACTTTATAGTGAAGATTTTTTTCATATCTTAAATCTCTCATTGTAATAATTCCTAAGAGAACTCCATCTTCCTCAGTAACAGGAAGTCCAGTAAAGTTTTTTGTTGTCATTATATCCAGTGCTTGCTTCCCTGTTGATTGAGGGGAAATAGTATG
>CAJIYY010000007.1 GCA_905181755.1 Candidatus Dadabacteria bacterium UBA1144 | reverse complement strand
GCTAAGAAAAAGACTGTAGCTAAGAAAAAGACTGCAGCTAAAAGGCCAGCGGCTAAGAAAAAGACTTTAAATAGAAAAAGGAAAAGGTAATCCTAGCTTATTGAACTAAGGGCATCAAGGTAATTGGTGTCCTTAGCCGTTCATGGCTTCTAAGAAATCTTGGTTTGTTGCCGATCCTTTGAGTTTGTCTAATAGAAACTCCATTGATTCATTAGGACTCATCGGGTTGAGAACTTTTCTGAGTAACCATATTCTATTAAGGTCATCAGGTGGTATTAATAATTCTTCTTTCCTTGTTCCAGATTTCTGTAGATCAATCGCTGGATATATTCTCTTTTCAGCTAATTTTCTTTCAAGGTAAATCTCCATATTCCCTGTACCTTTAAATTCTTCGAATATTACCTCATCCATTCTACTTCCAGTATCTATTAGAGCGGTTGCTATTATAGTCAAGCTACCACCTTCCTCTGTGTTTCTAGCTGCACCAAAGAACTTCTTTGGTCGTTGAAGTGCATTAGCTTCCATTCCACCAGTAAGAACTCTACCACTTGATGGTGAGACAGTGTTACTTGCCCTTGCAAGCCTTGTTATACTATCTAATAATATAACAACGTCATTTCCATGTTCTACAAGTCTCTTCGCTTTTTCTAAAACCATATCTGCTACTGCCACATGTCTTTGTGGGGGCTCGTCAAAAGTTGAGCTTACAACTTCACCTTTTACGGTCCTTTCCATTTCTGTAACCTCTTCTGGTCTTTCGTCTATTAGTAAAACAAATAAAGAAATATCGGGATTATTATCAGTAATAGATTGGGCTATCTTCTGTAAAAGTACAGTCTTACCCGTCCTCGGAGGAGCAACTAAAAGAGCCCTTTGCCCTTTTCCGATTGGTATAAACATATCAATAACTCTTGTGGACATTTCATCAGGATTACTTTCTAAGTCTATTCTTTCGTTAGGGTGAAGAGGAACTCTATTGCCAAAGCTTATCCTTTCTCTGCAGTAATCGGGATCACCGAAATTTACAGATTCAATTTTTAATAAAGCTAAGTTCTTTTCTCCCTCACGTGGCAATCTAACATAGCCACCAACTGTATCCCCAGATTTTAAGATAAAAGATCTGACTTGCGATTTTGAAACATAAATATCATCGGGTCCTGGAAGATAGCTATACTTTGCAGATCTTAAGAATCCATATCCCTCATTAAGAATTTCAAGGACTCCCTCAGCATAAATTTCACCTTTGTTTTCATACTGAGACTTAAGAATTGCGTAGGTTATCTCTTGTCGTGTCATTTTTCCGATGTCGTCAATTTTTAAATCTATTGCAATTTTTTGCAGCTCTTCAGCTTTTAAATCTCTGATATCATTTAAATTCATCATATCTAAAGTTTTTTTGTTAGAATTTTCAACGGATGCTTCTGCTTTTTTGTTCATTTGCTACCTATGGGATTAAAATTGGAAATTTATATACTTAAAGAGATATATACTTATATTTATCATCATATTGGGACAAAAGTCAATTTTTAATTGTTTTGTTTTCTTTTTTTTGATAATATTTGTATTTAAGAAACAGAGGTATATATGTCAGGACATTCTAAATGGAGTTCAATAAAACACAAGAAAGGGGCTCTCGACGCAAAGAGGGGAAAAATCTTCACTAAGCTTATACGTGAGATTACTGTTGCAGCAAGAGACGGAGGAGGTGACCCCGATACTAATCCTCGCCTTAGGCTTGGATTGCATAATGCTAAAAGTGCTAATATGCCTAAGGACACCTCAGAGCGAGCAATAAAGAAGGGTACTGGTGAGCTAGCTAGTGATACATTCATTGAGACCACATATGAGGGCTATGGTCCCGGAGGCACTGCTGTGCTTGTTGAGGTTCTAACAGATAATAAGAATAGAACCGTTTCAGAGCTTAGAAGAGCTTTTAGTAAGTATGGTGGGAATCTTGGAGAATCAGGATGTGTATCTTGGATTTTTTCGAAAAGAGGCAAGTTCGAAGTTCTAGCTGACTCAATAGAAGAAGATGTTCTGATTGATCTTTCTTTGGAGCTTGGAGCTGAAGATGTTGTCAAAGAAGGAGATGTCTTTCTGATTTTAACAGAGATTGATAATTTTGAAGAAGTAAGGAAGGGCTTGGAGAGTCATAATGTTAGCTTTGTAAATGCTGAAATTTCAATGATACCTTCCAATTCAGTTAAAGTTGAAGGTAAGCCCGCAGAGCATATGTTGAAAATGTTAGATTTACTTGATGACTGTGATGATGTTCAGAAAGTGCATTCGAACTTTGATATAGATGATTCTATTATTGATTCTCTACTTTAAATCTTGAACCCAAGCTTCTAGCCATTTTTCAAAATCAGGGTGAAACTCTATCTCAGTTTTCTTTTCCTTGAAAGGTGTGCTATAGAACATGATCATGCCAAAGTTTTCCATAGCTGATTTTATCTCTCTAGCTTTCTCTGGTTTAGAAACATATCCTCTTTTGCACTGTACTCCAACCCATATTCTTTTTTCATTTTTTTTATTATAAAGTCCAAAAACAATATCAGCTGCGCCCTTACTTCCTCTGCTTTCTATACCATAGAATTTAAGTTCTTTGTGTGCTGATATCAAATCTGCAACTTTAGAATGAGTTTTTTTCTCAAAAAGATAGCCTTTTCTGTATTGAGACATATTAATTTATACTATAATTAATCTTGATAAACAAAATTTTTTTTGATTAGTTATTAGTAATAAATAGTCTACAATAATCTACTATGAAGATACTTTTCGTGAGACATTGTGAGACAGATTGGAACAAAGAGAATAGGTGCCAAGGGATCACGGACATGGAATTAAATGACAATGGTTTTAAACAAGCTAGGAAGTTAAAGTCTTACTTTAAAGATAAAGAAATAGATTATGTTTTCTCTAGTGATTTAAAAAGAGCTAGGCAAACATTAGGTGAGATTAATTTCGATGAAAGGTACGCGGTTAGATATTCTGAAAAGCTAAGAGAGATGGATCAAGGAGACTTTGAAGGATTATCCTTAACTTATTTAAGAGAGAAATACTCTAATGAGTTACGTATTTGGCGTGAAAACCCTGAAGACTTTAGGTTGCCTAGGGGGGAAACTCTAGGTGAAGTCAAAGAGAGAAGTTTTAATTTTATCGAAACTAAACTTTCTTCTTTGCCTCCAGAGTCAAACGTACTAATAGTTACTCATAACTTAGTTATTGCCTCAATTTTGTGCACAATATCCAATAAGGAATTAAAGTTTTTTGCAGATTTTACTACTGAGTCTGGTGCTATATCAGAGGTTTCATTTAAAAATGGTATTTTTAGCTTGATTAGTCTGGATTTTGTAGACCATTTAAAATTAAGCCAGAAAGTTAAAAAGTTCGTTCAAGGTGTTGGAGAAGTGGAAGTGGAAACAAGGTAGTCACATGTTAAATAATAATATTATTCTTAAGATTAAAGATGCAATAGTTACTGAAGACAGATTCTCTGGTCTTGATTTTGGCAAACTGTTACTTGCAGTGCCAAGGAATCCCGATCATGGTGATTTTTCAACTAATTTTGCTTTAATTAATGCCAGTTTGTTAAAAACTAAACCATTAGACTTGGCTCAGGATATGGTTAATGTGTTAACAAAGAACAAAGACCCATTCTTTGAAAAGATATCAATCGAAAAACCTGGATTTATTAATTTTATTATATCAAACACAGTCTATCAGGAATATTTATCACAGGTAGTTTCTGAAGATTCAGGTTTTGGGTCATCGCCTGATAATGGCAAAAAAGTATTAGTTGAATTTGTGTCTGCTAACCCTACTGGCCTACTTCATTTGGGGCATTTAAGAAATGCAGCCGTAGGTGATTCAATTGCTAGGATATTAGAATTCTCTGGCCACTCTGTTACAAGAGAGTATTATGTTAACGATTATGGTAACCAAGTTCGCTTGCTAGGCGAGTCTTTAAGGGCAAGATTGCTAGAAAAGATGGAACTAGAATTCCTGATCCCAGAAGGTGGATATAAGGGCGATTATCTAGTTGATATAGCTGAGAAGCTTCTATCTGAGGAAGACCATGAATCTATCTTGAAGAAAGACACAGACTATCTTTCTAGGTATGCGGTCGACTATCTTACGATTGAGATCAATAGGGATCTGAAAAATCTGGATATTAGTTTTGATTCTTGGTATTCCGAAAAAGAAAAGATTCATAATTCTAATTTACTGCAAGATTCCAAGGAGTTAATAGCTTCCTTGGGAGGTATGTACAAAAAAGAACAGGCGGATTGGATTAAAACTTCTAACTATGGGGATAACG
>CAJIYY010000006.1 GCA_905181755.1 Candidatus Dadabacteria bacterium UBA1144 | reverse complement strand
TCATTTTATTTGCTCATAAATCCTTTTAACTAGTTTATCTTTTTTATATAATTAATTATAGCAAAAACTGTAGCACAAGATTTTGAGTCTAATTGTGTTAGTAAAGAAAAGGCTGTGTTTAGTTTGGTTGCGGAGGAGGGATTTGAACCCCCGACCTTTGGGTTATGAGCCCAACGAGCTACCAGCCTGCTCCACCCCGCCCTTTTATAATATGTAAATTTTTATTTAAGTCAAATGATTGGGGTAAGAATATCAATCATTTTTGAATATTGCATTAATAAGTCTGAATAACTAAAGACTTCTCTATTTTTAATCTCTTTCTTTGGTCCTTTTAAAAAGTAATCAAAGGAGAACTCTTTATTGTTATGGACCTGCATACAAAAACCTGCAGGATAGTGACATCCTAAATTTAAATCCTTTAAAAATTGTCTTTCATAGTTAGAGACTAGAACACTCTCTTCGGAAGAAAAGCTCTCGAAGTACTTCGATAAATCTGAATCCTCACGTGTCTCAATAGCGAGAAAACCTTGCAAAGGAGATGGGACAATTTCATTAACCTCAAATACATCAGAAACAAATCTGTCTAATTCTAATCTTTTAATCCCTGCACGAGCTAAAACTATAGCATCGTAACTAGACGATTGAACCTTCTCTATCCTTGTATCTATATTTCCTCTAATTGGAGAAATTTTTAAATCATCTCTTAGTAGAGACAACTGCTCTGTCCGCCTTAAACTACCGGTTCCAACAACTGAATCTTTATCTAACATTAAGAACTTACTATTTGAAGCAGAAATAAGTACGTCTCTTGGATCTTCTCTTTCTGAAGTAGAAATAACCTCTAATCCTTCAGGAAGAAAAGCAGGCATATCTTTGAAGCTATGGACTGCTAAATCAACTTCCTTGTCCAATAAAGACTGCTCTATTTCTTTAACAAAAGAATCTTTTGTATGAGATGTTTCAATCTCTCCAATACCATCTAGGTCACCTGTTGTCACAATCTTAGTTAATTCAACTTCCAAATCATCAAAATTGTTTGTTAAGAATTCTTTTACATAATTAGCTTGCCACAAAGCTAACTTGCTAGATCTAGTTCCTATTTTTAAAAGTTTTTTCATCTTCTATTTTATATACATTTGAATCATTATCATCTTTATCCAAATCAAAAATCTCTGAAAGAACAGAGAGATAGAGACTATTCTCCAAACTCGCTTCATCTTTAATATTTTTTGTTGGTAAATGAAGAATCTTATTGCTTATCCTTTTGGCAACTAGAGCCCTATCGATATCTTGAAAAGGAACACTCTTTATTTCTTTTTCGACAATATCTTCGACAGCTCTTCTCATCTTAGTGATAATATCTTTAACATTGTCTGAATTTTCCCACTGAATATAACTACTTAATGAGCTCTCAATTATTACAGATGCTTCATGTAAATTTTTATTGTTCTCTAAATGGTCATTGTCTATTATTGCCTTTAAGTCATCTAAGTTATACAAATAGCAAGAATCTATATCACCTACCCTAGGATCTATATCTCTGGGCACAGCTATATCAACGAAAAACATAATCGATTCTGCTCTTTGTTCTTGAACTCTTTCAATCTCCTTCTTATTTATAAGAAAATCTGGTGATCCAGTAGAACAAAAAACAATATCAGAAGTCAACAAGTGATCGCTAATGCTTTCTATAGGAATAGGCCTACAGTTATTTTTGTCAGCGAAAGTAATTGCATTCTTTATATCTCTACTTGCAATCAAAACTTTAGAAAGACCTTCTGTTTTTAAATTGGATATCAGAATCTGGCTAATTTCACCAGTACCTAAGACTAAAAGTGTTCTATTATTTAAATCTTCGAACAACTTTTTACTTAACTTTGTTACAAGGGACCCGATTGAATCAACTCTACTACCTAATGATGTTTCTGACCTAACTTTCTTTGCAGCAAAAAGTGATACTTGTATTAGTTTATGAAGTGACTTTCCTATTACATGAGCAGCGCTAGCTATCTTATAGCTCTCTCTTATTTGATTAATAATTTGAGGTTCCCCAAGCAACATGGAGTCTGAACCCGATGCTACCTTAATTAAATGGTATGCCGCATCTTTGCCGTACATAAACTGATAAGTTATTGGTGTCTTGTTCAGAATCGGGACCTTGTGGAAATTTGAGATAAATTTAATTATCTCCGAATCTATATTTTTAATTTTAGTTGATACATAAATCTCAACCCTATTACACGTAGAAAGAATAAAGCATTCTTCTATGCCATCGATCTGCTTAAGCTGCTTTAACGCATGGGGCAGTGAGTCTTTATTGAAAGAAAAGCTTTCTAGAAATGATATCTCAGAATTATTATGGTTAATTGTTAGAACTGACAGCATTAATGTTTTCCTTTATATGAGCGTTTTCCCAAGATTCTTGTTCTGTTGAAAAATATTTTAACCTAGTTTTCTTGTACTCTTTTGAACTATAAAGTGAATCATAATCGGTAATTCCAGACATATCCGAAAGAGACTTTATTATCGATTCACAATCTTTGGATGATCGACCATGAACCATCGTAAACAATGAATATGGCCAATCTGGATATGTTGGCCTTCTATAACAATGACTAACAGACTTAAGGCTCGACATAACCGGTGCAACTTCTTCTATTTTATCTACCGGAACTTTCCATACACCCATTGCGTTAGCTCTAAACCCTGCTTTTCTATGATGAAGTATGGCAGCAACACGTCTCATAACTCCCTTACTATTAAGCTTTCCTAAACAGCTAATAAGCTCTTGAGTTGTAACTCCCGCTCTTTCGGCTAGGTATGAATATGGGTTTGATATTAAAGGAAAATCTTCTTGTACCTGTTTTATAATTCTTGTATCAACCTCTGACAAATCATAGTCTTTTGAAATATTTTCTTCACCATAGAACTTGTCGTCTTTCAAAGAAAGAGAGTCTTTTCCTGTCATATCCAATTTAACACCAATTTTATATAATTTAAGTGTTGGAAGCATCCTTGTCGATTTTGCACTAGAAAGCTTAGTTAGAATATCGACTGTACCTTCAAGTCCTATTTTGCTATCCGGTGGAACAGCAAGTGTAAACCAAAGATTGTAGAAATGATTTCTTTTGTAGTTATGAGTTACACCAGGATGTTGATTTATAACTTCTGCAGCTTTATCAACATCAGAATCTTCAAAAGACATTGCGACCAGCGTTGATTTATATTTCATGCTTCTTGTATCAAAAATTGCACTAATCTGTCTTATATAGTTAATATCTTTAAGCTTTTGAATTCTTTCAATAACCTCAGTCTCTGAAATTGATAGCCTCTCTCCAAGCTCAAAGAAAGGTCTCTCCGAAATAGGAAATTCGGATTGCAATAAATTTAAGAGTTCGTTATCAAGTGAGTCTGCTTCTTTTTTCATTTCCATAAGAATACCTGAAATTAAATTATACCATTAGGTGGCATAAGGAATATCTCATCTACATTTACTGACTTAACCTTAGTTATAGAATCAAATAATATATGTGCGACTTCTGCATCATTCATCATGCCTGACCTATCCCATTTACCATCAAGATTATTCCAAATTGCTGTATCTGTAGCACCAATCTCGGCATGTACCACCCTGACCTGCTTAGGTCTCATTTCTTCTCTTAAAGCTTCTGTAAAGCCCTTTAGTCCAAACTTGGAAGCGCAATATGCAGACCAATTTGGGAAACCACTCCTTGATGCTAATGACCCCATGTTTAATATAACAGAATCTTTTTTTAAAAGAGTGAGCATGCTCTGAGTAAGATAGAAGACTCCTGTTAGATTTACGTCTATAATTCTTTTCCAGTCTTTGGCTTTAATCTTACTTATTGGGTTTAGAACATTAGTCCCAGAGTTATTTACTAAATAATTAACCTTTTTAAAGTGCTTCTTTACATTAGTTGAAATTCTTGCGATATCTCTTTGTGAACTTACATCGCCCTGGTAACAGATTAAATCTTCAGAATATTCCCTTAGCTCGCGTTTTAACAAATTAACCTTTGATTTACTACTGGAGAATGTAACTACCTTAACTCCTGCCTTAAGAAACATTGAGACCATTTTCTTACCTATTCCACTTGTCCCTCCACTTATAACTGCTACTTTCTTTGTCATTATTAGTTCCTGTGGTTACCTATAAGGTTTAGAAATTCAGCCCTAGTTCTTTCGTCGGTTCGAAAATAGCCTAGAAGCTTACTTGTAATAGTATTAGTATCCGAAGTCTTTACACCTCTCATTTCCATGCATAAGTGTCTTGCCTTAAGGAC
>CAJIYY010000005.1 GCA_905181755.1 Candidatus Dadabacteria bacterium UBA1144 | reverse complement strand
GGCGTTTGCCTTTATTACTTTAATAGACTTAACAAGAAAAGTTCTATCAGAAATAACAGAATTAGATTCGTTAAGTCTTAAGTCTTCTATTAACCAGGATATAAAACTAACTAATCCTTCTTGAATTTCGGATGAGACAATAACATTTTCAAGTCTCTGGTAACTCTTATCTAAAACTTTTTTTCCGATTTTTTCAATGCGACTATTTTCACTATTTTTTGCAGAATAAATACTAATAATCTTTTTTACGTCTTCCCATTCCTTACTGTAAGACAGACCATTAGAGTTAATTTGTATGACAAATCTATCTAGATTTGCAGGATCTAGAGGCTCATTATAATATTCGTCAGCTGTTGGATTACTTGTGGCAATAGCTGATAGAAGAGGAATTTCTTCATCACCGTATTTTCTTTCATTAAGAATTCTTAATAATACATTAAGTGACTCCCCTGGAGCTCTTGAGATATCATCTAATAAGCATATCTCTGCGGTTAGGATTCCACCTTTAATAATATTCTGTCTTATTATCTCTCCATTTTTTGTATTTTCTCTTGATATTACCAAATCACCAACTAGTTCAGAAAGTCTTGTATCACGGTGCATTTGATAGAAGAAGAAGGATAAATCTGCAGATTTAGAAACAATCTCAGAGAGCATTGTTTTAGCGGTTCCAGGAGGACCCTGTATGTATATATGTTCTCTGGATATTATACCAAGCAGTAGGGCAGTCTTAACATCAGAGTGGCCAATAACTAGCTCATCCATCTCTGACCTTAGTAATTCGAAAGGGTTAGACATTGCAAATTCCTTCTGGGTGAAATAGCACCAATAAGTAAATTTACATTATGTTTATTTATTTTACAACAACTAAAAAAGCTATATCCTTAATCTTCTTGATAGAAGTTCTATTATTTTGCACTTAGGAGAGCTAGTTGACTATAGAAGAAAGAATTAATTACACCTTTAAGAACAAAAACCTCTTGCAAGAGGCTTTAACTCATAGTTCATACGGTAATGAGTTTGCCCAAAAAGATAATGAAAGACTTGAGTTCTTAGGTGACTCAATAATTAGCTTTATAGTAACTAAGCATCTCTTCTCTATCTTTCCTGAATATAACGAGGGGATGTTGTCAAAACTCAAAAATCAAATTGTTAGCACGAAATCTTTTTATAAAATTGTCAAAAAAAATCATTTAGAGAAGTATCTATTGCTGGGCAAAGGGGAGATGAAATCAGGTGGAGAAAAAAGAGAGTCAAACTTGGCTGGTCTTTTTGAATCCATAGTTGGTGCCATCTTTAAAGATTCAGGAATAAGGTCCTCAGAGAATTTTTTAAAGGAATTCTTATTAAATCAAGATTTCTCTAAATTCATTGACGAAGATTACAAGTCCATATTGCAAGTTGAGTCTCAGAAAAGACTAGGGGTTTTACCAAATTACATTGTTGATAAACAGGAGGGGCCTCCTCATGAAAGGGAGTTTCATGTCTCTGTTTATATAAATAAAGTAAAACTTGGTATTTCCAAAGGAAGGAGCAAAAAAGAGGCAGAGAATAAATCAGCGAAGAAAGCACTAAGGAAGCTTAAGCGTTCTGAATAATGTCTTTGTCTATCCCAAGCTTTTCTATCTTGTTAAGCAATACTTTTTTGCTTAAGCCAAGCTGAATATGAGCAAGAGTAATATCGCCTTTGTTCTTAATCAAAATAGATTCTATTAATGTCTTTTCCATCTTGCTAATAATTAGCTCATAGATTCCTTTATCAGGAAGGTTGTGGTTAATGAAAATATCTTCAATAAAATTTTTATAGTTAATCTTTGTAGCGGCCTTATGAATTTTTTTAGATATTCTAGGTAGGTGTTCTTCTATTGATTCTCTATCAAGCTCGACATCAGGATTCATTAGCACAACTTTTTTTATAGCATTCTCAAGCTCTCTTACATTTCCAGGCCAGTCATAGTCTATCAATGCTCTTACAAAGTCTTCTTTTGCCAACTTCATGCTATCGTCTTGATGAAGATATTTGGAAAGAAAGAAGTCAACTAGAAGTGGAATGTCGGATTTTCTTTCTCTAAGAGCAGGGAGTTCAATTGAAATAGAGTTGAGCCTAAAATATAAGTCTTCACGGAAATTCTTCTTTTTAACTTCAGCCTCAAGATCCTTGTTGGTTGAAGCTATAATTCTAGCTTGAAATTTAATAGGTTTTTGAGATCCTAGTCTATAGAATTTTTTTTCTTCTATAACCCTAAGAAGTTTACTTTGTAGGTCGAAAGACATGTCACCAATTTCATCAAGAAGTATGGTCCCACCATTTGCTTCTTCAAATCTTCCCGTCTTCTTACCCGAGGCACCTGTAAAAGCACCCTTTTCGTAGCCAAAAAGCTCACTCTCTATTAGCTCGCTTGGGATTGCTGTTATGTTGATTTGAACATAAGGCTTCTTTGAGTTTTTCCCGCTTAAATGTATTGCTTTTGAAACAAGCTCCTTCCCGGACCCTGATTCACCTAAGATAAGGACAGTATGACTACTTTCTGCAATTCTCCCTATATCCTTAAAGACTTTTTTCATTTGGCTTGATTTTCCAATAATATTAAAAGAATTTGTATCATGTTTCTTAATATCAGTTTCCAATTTCTCGATTCTTACATCTTTAATTGAATTTTTAACAGCTCTCTCAATTGTATTTGTAAAGCTTTCATCAAAATCAAATGGTTTAGTTATATAGTCGTACGCACCTTTCTTGATTGCTTGTATTGCGTTATTCATAGTATCTTGAGCGGTCATAACTATTACAGAGATATTACTACTCAATTCTTTAATTTTTCTCAAATAATCTAAAGAGTTTCCGTCAGGCAAATTTATATCGAGGAGAATCAGACTAAATTTATCTTTTTTAAGGGAAGAGTAGGTTTCAGCGAGACTTGAAGCAGTTGCTACATTGTACCCTTCATTCTCTAGGAAAATCTTAAGAACCTTCCTGATACTTTCTTCGTCATCAACGATTAATATTTTATCCATGACAGAAATTATACCCAATTTTTAATATTTAATTGCCTGGTAGATAAATAGTAAATTTTGTACCACTTTTAAGTATTGAACGTACTTCTATGAAGCCTCCAAATTTATTAGCAATCTTTTGGCTAAGAAATAGACCTATTCCTTGTCCATCTTTTTTTGTTGTATAAAAAGGTTGAAAAATTTTAACCAGACCAGCTTTACTTATACCCTTTCCAGAATCTTGTATTTCAACTTGCACAAAGTTCTTTTTATTGAGCTTGAAGTCTTTTGCTCTTTTTATTGTAATCTTGATTTCGCCGCTACTTTTAATTGAATCATAAGAGTTCTGGATAATATTTAAGAATATAATCCTAATTAGGCTCTCGTCACATAGAACTTTGGCTGATTCATTCTCGTAGTTAGTAAAAACTTTTGTTTTTTTGTTCCGATGTTCTTGTGAACAGAGCTTAATTACCTCATCAATTACTTTACTTAGTTCTACTATAGTAGAGCTCTGCTCTGAATGTGGTTGGAGGTACTTAAAAGTATTTACTAGATTCTCTAGCCTAACTGCTTCTTTTTCTATTATCTCAGAGCATTCTTTTATCGTTTCAAATGATGACTTGTTCTTTTTAACAATTTGAGCTGCACCTTTTATCCCAGCAAGTGGATTTTTTATTTCATGAGCTAAGCCATAAAAAAGCTGACTCATTAATTTTTCCTCATCTTCAAACTTAGTTTGTTTGTTGAGGAAACTTGTTCCTTCAAGGTTAGTAATTTTTACGAGTATATAAACTAAGCTGGGTTCTTTTGTCTTGTAGTTGAAAATTGGTCTGAGATATATAGAATTTAGCTTATTAGACCCTAGAGAGTCTGTTATTCTAATTTCACTGACGAACTTAGTCTCTAGATTTTTTTTTACTTCTTTTATTAATTTAACTACTTTTTTGTCTATAATGTTTATATTGTCTTTCTTTTGTAAGAAGTTTTGTGATTTTCCGAGAATTCCCTCGGCTTCTTGGTTTATAAATAAAAAGTTTAATTTTTTATCAAGGAGTATTATTCCTTCTCTCAAATTGTCTAAGATTATAGATTCAAAGTTTATAGCCAATACTTTACGCAAAGTCCTCAACTGGTATTACAAGGGATTCATTCTGAATTAACTTATTCTTCTTTATTGCCAGAATCGCCTTATTTAAAACTTTTAGCTCTAAGCTTTTAGTCATAATTATGACAGGAATTGCCTTCAGTTTTAAATTCTTGTTGTTTTGAATTGCTTTATCTATATTGATCTTATATTTACCTAGAATGCTGGTTACCTTTCCTAGGTTTCCAGGCTCATCTTTTATCATCATTCTTATGTAGAATCTTGACTTAATGTTTTCAAACTTAATAACATCAATCTTTATCTCATCCTTGTCTGTCTCGTACAGATTCCCAGCTCTAGAGACACGGATTAAGTCGCTAACAACCGCTGATGCGGTAGGTAGCATTCCTGCTCCGTACCCATATGCCATAAATGGGCCGAGGTTTTTTGAGTTAACAAGGACTGCATTAAATTCATTCTCCACATTTGATAACGGATTATTCTGTGGAATAAGTGTCGGGTGGACTCTTGCATCAAGCTTATTTTTTTTAATTCTACTAATCCCTAACAGTTTTATCTCATATCCAAGATTCTTAGCAATTTCAATATCGTAAGAAGTAACCTCTTTAATCCCTTGAGTGTAAATGTCTTTCATGTCTAGATTTAGATTGAAACATGTTTGGCAAAGAACTGAAACTTTATGTGCTGTATCTTTCCCATTTATGTCTAGTGTTGGATCAGCCTCAGCAAACCCTTCCTTTTGAGCCATTCCTAGTGCTTTTGAAAAATCTATCCCATTAGACATTAAGGTTAATATATAATTGCATGTTCCATTCAATATTCCACAAAAAGAAGTGATTTTGTTTATTAACAAAGAGTCTTTTATTGAGCTAATTATAGGGATTCCACCACCTACGCTTGCTTCATATCCAATGTTTACTTTATTTACGGCACTAATCTTTCTGAGCTCCTTTCCTTTGTGGGCGAGAAGAGCTTTGTTCGCTGTTACTAGGTGTTTCTTATTCTTAAGAGCTTCTTTTGATATGGTATATGCAATATTGGTACCCCCAATTAATTCAACCACAATATCAATATCTTTAGCTTGAACTACTTCTTTGAAATCTTTAGTAAAAACGTCAGTTTTAATTTTCAACTTTCTCTTACTTGATAGAGATATGTCACAACATTTTTTTATATTAATATCAAGATTATATTTATCCTTAATACTCGCTCTTCTTTCTTTAAGTATCTTGTATACACCAGTCCCTATAGTTCCGAGTCCAATTATGCCTACATTAATTTTTTTCATAATACTAAATTGAAATAATAGTAACTTGAATATATTCTAACAAATTATGACAAGATATTAAACTAAGGGGCCGTAGCTCAGTTGGGAGAGCGCTTGGATGGCATTCAAGAGGTCGAGGGTTCGATCCCCTTCGGCTCCACCATGTTTTTAAGATTATTCTAATTCTTTCAGGCTTTCCTCGATTCTTTTCATACCCTCTTTTATATCATCCATAGAAGTTGCGTAAGAAATTCGTATGTGGGAATCAGATCCAAATTCAATTCCGGGTACCACTGCTACCTTTGCTACGTCGAGCAAGAAGTCGGTAAATTCTATTGAATTAGAGATTTTTTTCTTTCCATAAGTTCTACCAAAATAATATGAAATATCAGGAAAGACATAGAAGGCTCCTTCAGGAGTAAAACATTTTATACCCTCAATTTGATTTAAAAAAGATGAAATAAAATCTTTTCTTTCTTCGAATTCTTTTAGCATTTCAGTTACTTTTTGCTGGGTCCCCGAAAAGGCTTCTATGGCTGCCTTTTGTGATATCGAAGTAGGGTTAGAAGTAGACTGACCTGACAAGTTATTCATTGCAGAGATTACCTGAGAGTTGCCTGCGGCATATCCTATTCTCCAACCTGTCATAGAATAAGTTTTAGAAACTCCATTTACCAGCATTGTTCTTTCTTTAGCGTCGCTACTTAACTCCGGAAAAGAAACATGTTTCTCTCCAGAGTATAGTATTTTGTCATATATTTCATCAGAAATAACTATTAAGTTTCTTTCTTTGGCAGCTTCTGCTATTTCTTCTAACTCTTTTCTTTGATAAGTAGAGCCCGTAGGATTCGAAGGGTAGTTGAGAACCAAGATCTTAGTCTTTTCATTAGAATTTTGAAGTATTTGTTCCTTTGTTACTTTAAACCCATCATCCTGAGTAGTTTTTATAACCACAGGTTTTCCGCCGCAAATCTTAACTTGTTCAGGGTATGAAACCCAGTATGGTGAAGGTATTAGGACTTCGTCACCTTCATCTATTAAAACATTGAAAAGATTATACAGAACATGCTTAGCTCCTGAGCCAACAAGAATCTGATTGTTTTCGTACTTTAGATTGTAGTCTTCTGAAATGCGATTTCTTATAGCTTCTTTAAGTTCAGCAATACCACCTGCTGCAGTATATTTGGTGAATCCAGAGTTAATTGATTCCTTGGCAGCTAGTTTGATGTTTTCTGGAGTGTCAAAATCTGGTTCTCCAGCACCAAAGCCGATAATATCTATACCTCTGGACTTCAGTTCCTTTGCTTTGGCTGTTATAGCAAGCGTAGCAGAAGGCTTTAGGGTCCTAGCTAATTTAGAAAGTTTCATTTTTCACCCCTTTTTTAGTAATTTCTTTTTTAGCTCTCTCTCAACAATTTTAGGAATAAATTTACTGGCATCTCCACCAAGACGTATTATATCTTTTATCAATGACGAGCTGATATGGGAATGGTTCCCATCTGCTACCATAAAAATAGTTTCTAATTTTGAATTAAGCTTGTTGTTTGATGTAGCCATCTGAAGCTCATACTCGAAATCCTGAACTGTACGCATGCCTCTTAGAATTGTATAAACTTTTCTTTTGTTTACGTATTGAGCTAGAAGACCTTCGAATTCATCTACAATTATTTTCTTATTATTTTTAAAAATTTTTTTTAGAATAATAACCCTTTCGTTTGGATCAAGAATAGAATCTTTAGATGAGTTTTTCGCAACACCTATTATTACTTCATCAAAACACTTAGCTGCTCTTTCTATTATATTGATATGACCATTAGTTAGAGGATCAAAGCTTCCAGGATAAATTACAGATTTCTTCATTTTTCATTTTGCCAGCAAAAGGTTATAAATTTATCTTTATATTCTTTTACTCTATTCTCCACATCAAGAATGATTTTCTCCTCTTTCGGGTGATCACATATAATAACTCCCCCAGGAGATGATAATTTTAACGCTGTCCTTATAATACCATTAAGTGTTTTGTCATCAAAATAAGAATAGGGTGGGTCTGCAAAAATTAAGTCGTATTTTTTTTTGTTTTTTATTAACATCCTAGTCGCGATACCAAATTCCTGATTTATTACAGAAGATTGGTTTACGAAGTCACACTTCCTTAAGTTGTCCTTAATGGAATTTATAGAGGCTGGACTCTTATCTATAAAAGTTGTGAATTTAGCTCCCATACTTAAAGCTTCTATCCCCAAGGATCCACTACCTGCAAAAATATCTAGGACTTCTAAGCCTTCAACTGATTGAAGAATATCAAAAATCATTTTTCTTATTTTACTAGTCTTGGGTCTTACTAAATTATTATTGGGTACTTTTAATCTAAAACCTTTTTTTGTACCATTTGATATTTTAATCATAGGGTTAAGACTTTATCTCTTGTAGAAGATATTCTCCGCATCCTTTAAAAGATTGTTCATAAGGTACATGCTGCTCTCCCAGAAGTCGCTGCGTGTAATATCTAGTCCGGTCTTCTTAACTAAGGCCTCAGGTGAGTTGGTGCTCCCAGAGGATAGTAATTCAAGATATTTTTTTACAAAGCCCTTCTTGTCTTCTTTATATTTTGCAAAAAGCCCATGTACAAGAAGCTCACCAAAAGAGTAAGAGTAGCAATAGAATGGGGAATGGATAAAGTGAGGGATATACATCCACCAGGATTTATAATATTCAGATATTTTAATTGAATTACCGAACATTTTTGAGTTAGCCTTTGTCCATGCATTGTCTATTTCTCTAGATGAAAGCTCTCCACTATTTTTAGCTTTTAGATGTACGTCAAGTTCAAAATTAGTCATAACTATCTGCCTGAATACAGTAGCGAAAATATCTTCCAGTTTTGAACAAATCAAATATAGTTTCTGTTTCTTATTTGTTTCTCTATCTAGAAGCTTGGTAAAGACAAGCATTTCAGCAAACACGCTAGCTGTTTCAGCTGTTGTTAGAGGTGTATTTTGTTGGAAGTAGCCATTTTTTCTAGACATATACTGATGTATTCCGTGCCCAAGTTCATGCGCAAGAGTCATTACGTCTCTGATTTTTCCAGTGAAGTTCATGAGTATGTAAGGATGAACTGAAGGGACACATGAGTGGCTAAATGCCCCACCTCTCTTACCTTTTCTAAGCTTGTAGTCGATCCAGTTTCTATCAAAAAATAGCTTAGCTATCTTTCCCATCTCCGGGGAAAACTCATTAAAAGAGTCTAGAACAATTTCTTTAGCATCATTGAAGGTAAATTTTTGAGTCGACTGGCTGAAAGGAGCATACCTATCATAGTCACTAAAATTACCTATTTTTAAAATTTTACTTTTTAGCTTGTAGTATCTGATTGGAACCTTGTTGTATTTATTACAAGTGCTAACAAGTGCCTCTACAGTTTTCTCTGAGATTTCATTTGACAAGTTTCTTGAAGACATAGGTGATTCATGACCCCTAATCTCATTTGTAATCTTAGCATCTGTAAGAATTTGATTAAAAATAAAAGTTAAGAGTTTTCTTTCAGATTCAAGACCTTGTGTCAGACTTTTTGCAGCAGATACTCTAATTTTCCTATCTTTATCATATAATAGCGCTAACACTTCTGTCTCAGTCAAAGTCGAAGTTTTTTTCTTTTTAGTTAGTTGAAACTCAAGATTATTCAGAGTTTGATCAAAAAGCCTATTGAAGGCTCTAGACGAGGTGATTGATTTTTTATCTAATATCTTCTCTTCTGGTTCACTAAGCATAAAGTCTTTATATCTCCTCTCAGATTTTAATAGATGACAATACTTATCAAGAAGAGGACTAGTGTAAATTTTCTTAGCATTCTTTTCTGATATCTTATTCCATGATAAAAAATAAAATATTAGATTTTTCCTAATATTAGTAGATTTCTCAGATGAGTCTTGATAGAATTTTGCATATTTTTCATTGTTTGTATCAGCAGCAAAAAGCAATGAGCTATAAGATGATATCTTCCCTAGGCCTTCATAAATCTTTTCAAGCTCTTTAATGGACTCCAGTATCAACTTGGGTGAACAATTGTTTGAAATTTTATTTTTATATTTCTTATTAAATTTTTCAGATCTAACTTCTAATTTTTTGAAATCAGATTCTATTTCTTTTGAATTTGGACTACTGTATAAATCTTTTAAATTCCAATCCATAACATCTTCCTTATTTAGAAATTTTAATTTACTAAATCCTTAGCAATCTTACTAATTACTGAATTATCAGCAGAAGCTGAGAATTCTTTCATAGAAGCTTTCATTAGTTCTCCCATGTTTAATTTTCCCTCAGATAAGAGACTTTCTTTAATTTTCTTCATTCCTTGAATTAAATCTTCTTCAGGTATTTGATCTGGAAGATAAGCTTGTAAAAGCAAGAGCTCGTCTTCTTCAATTTTAGTGAGATCATTACGATTATTTGCAGAATATACCTTGATAGCCTCTTTTCGTTTCTTTATTTCTTTTTTGATTATGCTCATTATAAATTCATCATTAGCAGAATCTTTCTTTCCTTCATTCGTGATTGTAGAAAGTATTCCCCTTACTACGTTTGAACCAGTCTTATTTTTGCTAAGGATAAAGTTCTTTAAGTCGTCCTTTAGTTTAGAAATCATATACTAAATCTAACTTATTTTTTTACAATCTC
This sequence comes from Candidatus Dadabacteria bacterium UBA1144, assembly GCA_905181755.1. Lineage (GTDB taxonomy): Bacteria > Desulfobacterota_D > UBA1144 > UBA1144 > UBA1144 > TMED58. The sequence goes on along the minus strand of CAJIYY010000005.1, from coordinate 5,985 downwards.
CATTAATTATAGAAAAAACTGAGCTTTGTTTGTTCTTGTAAGGCTCTAGAATGCTTTTGTTGTTGGCAGTTATAAAGCACTGAGTCTCTAAAGTAGCTATGAAACGATAAAAGAAATTGAACCTTTCTTTGTCAAACTCACTTCCTATTTCATCCACTAATATTATCGGGTAGTCCTTATTTATTTTCTTTATAAGAAGTATCTCAGAGATTTTTAATGCCATCGATAAGCTCTTTTTCTCGCCTTCTGAGCCAAATTCAAATGCGTCAGATTTGTTTAAGATAAAGGAAATCTTATCTTTGTGAGAACCAGTCATGCATTTTCTAGTGATTTTCTCTTTAGTTCTATTTGTCTTAAGTTTCTTAGTTAAATTATTTATATCTAGTGAGTCACTATCTATCCTGAATTTTAGCGAGATTTTGGAGTCAAGTTTTTTTAATACCTTTTCAGCTATTTTTGACATTCTGTCAATCCAAAGGTGTCTTTCTTCAGACAAAGAATAAGACAAGTCGATTAGCCTTTTATCTATGAAGTCTAGAATCTCATCATCTTTGGTCGAGCTTAGTATTTCATTTTTTCTTCTGATTTCATCGTTGTAAAGCTTTAATTTTTTTTTGAACCCAAGACTTATGTTAGAAATTATTGAGTCTAGAATTATTCTTCTAGGCCTGTGAGATTTTTCTAAATTTTCCTTGAATTCCCTGTCTAAGATGACAGCTGATAAAATTCTTTTAAGCTCAGTACGATTTTTTATCTTTTTGTCATTTACAAAGATCTTCTTTTTATTTTCCTCAATTACTAGCTTTATCTCATTTATTGAATTGTCGCCAGAAGTTCTAATTTCTATTCTCGCGTCATCACTTCCAAACTTTATAAGGTTCTTCGTAACAGAGGTTCTGTAGGATTGGCCGTTTATACATGTCCAAACTGCCTCCAGTAGGCTAGTTTTTCCTTGACCGTTATTACCAAGAAATAAATTAATCCTAGGACTAAGTTGAATTTTAGTTTCCTCGTAGTTCCTAAATTTTTTTAAATAGATAGCATCTATCTTCATTTTTTCTTTTTAATTATCATAAGCGGCTTGAACTATTATAACCCATTGGTAATCTATTTAAATATGAGTATGGATTTGATCATAGAAGACATTGGAGTAAAAGATGCTGGAAAAGGCTTTGCAAGGATATCTGAAAAGAAAATGTTGGAACTTGGACTTGCACCTTATGATGTTATCGAAATTTGTGGTCAAAGAAAATCGGCTATAAGAATTATGCCTATGAATAATGACGATTTGGGGACCGACAACTCTATTAAGATAGATGGGCTTACTAGACAGAACATTAAGTCGTCAATAAAAGAAAAAGTTATTATCAAAAAAGCAGAGCTTTTAACAACGAATAAAATTGTCTTAAGTCCTTCAAGTGCAAAATCGTTACTGTTTATGAATGATACTAAAATTTTGCTAACTCAGTTAAACGGTATTGTTGTTACTGCTGGAGACAAAATCCAAGTTAAGATGCCTGGAAATAAATCTGAAGAATTTAATGTTATCTCAACTAACCCATCATCTCCTTCGGTAATAGATAAGAAAACAAAGATAGATATTAAGAGATTGAGCGGAAAGTCTCAGGAAAGAAAGATAACTACATATAGCGACATAGGAGGCTTACAGGAGCAATTAAAAAAAATAAAAGATTTAGTAGAACTTCCTTTAAAGCATCCAGAAATTTTCTCTAGGCTCGGAATTGATCCACCTAGAGGACTACTACTTGTTGGCCCCCCAGGAACAGGAAAGACTTTGCTTGCCAGAGCTATTGCTCAAGAGTGTGGTGTTAATTTCATTGTAGTAAATGGACCAGAGATTGTTAGAAAATTTTATGGTGAAAGTGAGGCTTTACTAAGAGAAATTTTCCAAAGTGCTTCAGACAAGCAGCCCTCAATTCTTTTTATTGATGAGATAGATGCTGTAGCTCCGAAAAGAGATAGAGTTCATGGGGAAGTTGAGAAGAGAATAGTAGGTCAACTTCTAGCCTTGATGGATGGCCTAAAGGATAGGGGCAAAGTGATTGTTTTAGCTGCAACAAATATGCCGAATTCCTTAGACGCTGCCCTACGAAGACCTGGTAGATTTGATAAGGAGATTTTTCTCGATGCTCCAAATCTTTCTGCAAGAAAAGAAATTTTGGAGATTCATACTAGAGGTATGCCTTTAGATGAGGATGTTAACTTAGATGAGATTTCAAGTATGACTTCAGGATTTGTTGGTGCTGACCTTGAGATGCTATGTAAAGACGCTGCTTTAATGTCCGTTCAGAAATTAACCAATAAAGAATCGGTAGACTATGATTTGCTGGACTCTATTACTATTTCAAATCACAATTTTATACAGGCTGCTAATGGCATTGAGCCTTCAGCTATAAGAGAGATATTTATTGAGACTCCTAAGGTTGACTGGGACGAAATTGGGGGGCTAGAGGATCTAAAGGAAATACTTACTAAGGTTGTTATTAATCCTATAAAGAAGAATAAATTTAGAGAAAAGATGCCAAAAGGAATAATGCTTTATGGTCCTCCAGGAAGCGGAAAAACGATGTTGGCAAAGGCACTTGCAAATACTACTGGAATGAATTTTATATCAATAAAGGGCCCTGAGCTAATCTCTAAATACTTAGGGGAATCGGAAGAGAAGCTAAAGGATTTTTTTGTTAAGGCTAGGCAAGTCTCACCTTCTATATTATTTATAGATGAGATTGATTCTATTTGTACTACAAATAAGGACACTCTTAATTCAGGTACTCAAAGAATAATCAGCCAGTTGCTATTGGAGATGGACGGTTTTAAAGATCTAAGTAACGTCGTAGTTCTTGCTGCAACTAACAAGATTCAATTAATAGATAAAGCTTTGTTAAGGTCTGGAAGATTTGATTTATTGCTAGAAACTAAGAACCCCTCAATTCTTGAATTGATATCGATGTTTGAAATTAAGAAGAAGGCTAAGAGTTTGGATATATCCCCCTCTAAGAAGCAGCTAGAAGTTCTTTTGAAGGATTTTAATGGAGCTGATATCGATACAATGTTTAATCTAGCTGTCCAATTCAGTGATACACTTAAAATAGATTATGAAAGTCTTAAAAGAGCGGTAAATGAAATTCAAAAAAGAAAAAATATTTAACTTTTCCTTCTATTCTTTGATACTTTTCATTTTTCTATCTCCAATCATAGTAGAATCTGAAACATATTATTCTAGCAAAATTCAGTCTGAATTTTACAATAAAGAGATAAGTAATTTAATTTCCTCTCGACCTTCGGACTTGAATGATAGACATAAATTCTATTCTGCAGCATTTCTTGGGCGTCCTTATGGGGCGAATACGCTTAAGGGCGATATTGAGAACAAGGAGGTTCTTGTTCTCAATCTTCAAGAAATGGACTGCTTCACATATTTAGATTACGTCCACTCTCTTTTATATGCAGATGACTATTATGATTTTATTAGCAGACTCAGACAAACAAGATATAAGAATGGAATCGTCAGCTTTAAGAACAGAAACCATTTCTTTTATGATTGGGCATTCAATTTAAAAGGAGTTACAAATATAACCAGCACAGTTTTCTCAAGAAGTTCAATTGTTATTTTAAAAAATCTAAATTTAAAAGGAGATGGCTTATTGTTCTTGCCCGGAATTAGCGTACGTACGGTCTCGATTTCTTATTTAGAACCTATTTCTTTTAACGAGAAAAGTTTGACTAAATTGAAGTCTGGAGATTACATTGGAATATATTCAGAAAAAGAAGGACTAGATGTCTCGCATGTTGGAATCATTGTTCAAAAGGATGGAAGATATTATTTTCGTCATGCATCTAGTCAGGCCTCGATTAACGCGGTTGTCGATATGGATTTTTTAGAATACATAAAAGACAAGCCTGGTATAATAATATATAGAAATAATCATTAGGAGCTTTCAATATGTCGGAATTATCAAAACAAAGAAAAATTGGGGAAAATATGTCTGATTCAAGACAGCTTACAACCCTGGTTAAAGAGCTAGATAATACTTTAAGAACTGTGAAGTCTGTAGATGAATATCTTACTAGGATTGCGAAAGCAAAGGAAGTTCTTGGAAAAGAATCAGTAAGAATATCTGAAGAAATTGAAAAAAATAAAAACAACTTAGAACAATCTCTGTTGGAGGTGGGGAAGTTTGTTCAGGTAGCGTTAGATGATATAGAGATAAGTGATGAAGAGCTAGATGCAGCCTCTGAACAATTGAAGCTTTTCTCAGATGGAGATGAAGAGGCAATTGTCTATGCAGAAAAAGAACTTAGTGGATTAGTCGAGGGAACTTATTGGGAGCGCTACTGGTCTGGCTTGTTAGGCAGATTAAAAAAATAATTTTTTTATAATTCTGGAATTAGTTCTTTTCCAAGAATCTCCATAGTTTCAATTATCTCATTTTTATCACTGGTAATAAAATCTAATACAATCTCGTTTATATTGAGCTCTTTATATGTAAGAATTTTCTCTATAACCTCATCTTTTTTACCAATTAAAGCTGTAGGTGGATTTTCTTTACTATCAGAATCTCCGGACGTAATTCTAATTCTATTTCTCAGTGATACTTGAAAGTTCTTAAGACTTTTTTCTTTTTTCTCAGAGTATTCCTTTAGATATTTCATTTTTACTTTAAGTTCTTCTGCGCTAAACCAAATTGGTTGCCACCCATCAGCAAAATCAACAGATCTTTCTATTGCTTTATCATGATTTCCACCCATCCATATAGGTAGATGTTCTTGAATTGGCTTAGGCTGGAAGGAGACATTACTAAAAGAAAAGAAATCTCCATCAAAGTCTGAAGAAGGGTCATTGCTCCACAAAGACTTTAGTATCTCTATGTACTCTATTGTTTTCGGTATCCTGCCCTCATAAGGAATAGTTAACACATCAAATTCTTCCTTCATCCATCCTGGAGCGACAGTACATATAAGCCTGCCATCTGAAAAGTGGTCCAAAGTTGAGCACATCTTTGCTACGATTATGGGATTTCTATATGGCAAAATTATAGCGCTAGTACCTATTTTTATCTTTTTTGTGTTCTGAGATATCGCGGTAAGAATTATAAAGGGGTCAGGGAATATGTCAGAGAAACGGCCTTTCCATTCTTCAGGGATAATTATATGATCGCTAGCCCATACAGATTTAAAACCTAATTCTTCAGCTTTAATTGCCAGACCAAGCTGATCTTTAACTTCTATATTGGCTAAAATTGGAAGTGCTATTCCTAAATTCATAATATTGCTTCTCCGGAACACAATATTAACCAATTTTTCCTTTATAATCTATGATATAGTTTTTTCTTTAAATATTATGAAAAGTAGCTCAATTGTTTCCTTATTTAAAAATCATAAAAAACAGATCTTCTTCGGTCTCGTAGGCTTAACAGCTGTTGATGCTATGCAATTGCTTGTTCCTAGAATTGTTGGCGATGTAATTACATATTTAACTGAAACTAGTAATTATGATTATTCAGATGATTTTATTAACAGATCAGCAATATATTTAATTTTGTGTGGAGCAATGATGGCAATTTTTAGATTTGTATGGAGGTTCTTTCTATTGGGGACGTCCAGAAAAATTGAAAAGAATCTGAGAGATAAGTATTTTCATAAATTACAGAACCTACCTATGAGTTTTTTTAATTCCCATAAAGCCGGGGATATAATGGCTAGAGGGGTTAACGATATCGAACAAATAAAGATGGCCTGTGGATTTGGTATCGTAGTAGCATATGACGGCATACTTCTCCTTATTTTTATACTGCTCTCAATGTTGTCAATATCAGTTGAGTTTACTTTATATGCCGCAATTCCATTTGTATTAGTCTCTTTTCTTATTTTTAAGTATGGTCAAAAGATAGAAGAGTTATTTTTAGGTGTCCAAAGGTCTTTTTCTGAATTAACAGAAGAAGCAAGGAAAATTATTTATTCAAT
>CAJIYY010000004.1 GCA_905181755.1 Candidatus Dadabacteria bacterium UBA1144 | reverse complement strand
TTCGCAAGACTTTTCAGAGGGTACAATTAAATCGTCTTTACCATAGACTATTAAGGTATGAGCCTTTATCTGTTTCAAGAATTCATTATTATTTAAAGAACTTATCGCCTTGCACTGATTAAGATATCCCTCAATCTCCTTCCTAGAGTTATTAAATTTTGTTTTTTTATATTTTAAAAAATTAGACTTTACATACGAACGCGAATATCCCAAGAGAAGGGCATTAAACCAAATCTCCTTCATCCCTACTTTGGACACAATACTCTCAGATACTCTTATTATCTCCTGATTAACTTTATCCCTTGAAGCACAGGTACAAGCTAAGACTAATTTGAGAACTTTAGACTTATATTTGGCAGCAAATACTTGGGCTATCATACCGCCCATAGACTTGCCAACCACATGAGCTTTGTTAATTTTTAACTTTTGCAAAATTTCATTACAATTATCAGCATAAATTTCCATACTTAGTGGTTTATCAACATTGCTACTTTTCCCTGCACCGATATTGTCAAAAGTCAAAATAGAGAATGAATCTTGAAAATAGCTTACTTGATCATCCCAGCTTGAAATAGTGCTACCCAGACCCCCAATGAAGAAAATATAAGGCTTTCCTCTTTTATGGACTACTGAATAATTAATTCTTCCAAGCTCTGTATTTAGAATACTAATTACAGACTCCTCATATAGCTATCAATTATTAGACAGGCTGCAAGCATATCTTGAAAACTTTTTCTCTTCTTCCTTGAAACATTCATTTTAATTAAAATTTCATCCGCCTCTTTAGAAGTAAAATTCTCATTCCAATATTCAATCTTTATCAAGGTTAGCTTTCTGAGGGCTTTAGTAAAAACTTCGATATCTCCTTGTATCCTAAGCCTGCCATCATCTTTAATAGGCAGTCCTACTAAGATTAAGTCAGGAGCTCTCTCTTCTATTATAGAAATTATTTCGTTAAAATATTCACCCTTTGAATCATTATAAACAAGCTTAATAGGATGGCTGGTAATACCCAGCTCATCACTACCCGCGATCCCAATCCTTTTAAGTCCAAAGTCAATTGCTAAAATACTCATTATTTTTAATATAGTATATTGAATATGATTAATCATCCTTATTATACCAGCATAGACAGCTTCTTTAATCTGCTACACGTTTTCGTGGTACTTGTAAATTGCTTTGGTTGGGCCTACAAGGGAACTTTAAAATTAAATCTGGCATTTTTGGTTATTACAATATCTAGCTGGTGCTTGCTGGGGATTTTTTACGGTATAGGGTTTTGCTTCTTGACTGAGCTTCATTCTATTGCGCTAAACAGCATCGTATACACCAAAATACCATTTTCATATTTAGATTATCTTTTAATCGAAAGACTGGGAATAAAGATTGATAGCACCTCAATATCTTTAATTAGCATATCCGCCATATTCTTATCCTTAACAATTTCAATTAAAAAGAACTTTAAAGAAGCTAGTAAATCTATTTTTATAGTTCTAACAATTTCATGCCTTGGCTGGCTTCTATTGGTTTACCATAAAGGTATTGGATTCATACCTGACCTTAAAGATCCCTATATAGGACTAACTTTAATAGTTTCTTATGCTTTATTAATACAAATCTATTTTTTAAGTATTGGGAAAAAATTCTTAAAACTACAAACCTAATATACAATATATATTGGTTAACAAAAACATGAGCACAATTACACGATTTGCACCTAGCCCAACTGGCTCTCTCCATCTTGGAGCAGTGAGAACTGCTATATTTAACTTTCTTTTTACCAAAAAAAATAAAGGGAAATTCATCTTAAGGATTGAAGATACCGACCAGGAAAGATCTACTGATGACTCTTTAAATGAAATACTTAAATCACTCAAATGGCTTGGAATAATTCACGACGAGGGGCCATATGTTCAGTCTAAGAAATTAGATACTTATAAAAAACTTGCGGAAGAGTTAGTAAGCAAAGGTCTTGCCTATAGATGCTTCATGACGAATGAAGAGATTGAGCAGCTTAAAGATCAAGCAAAAAAAGAGAAGAAGATTTACAAGTACCCAAAAACTTGGAGAGACAAAACAGACCACCCTGAAGACTTAAGCTATGTAGTTCGCTTTAAGACTCCCGAGAACAGAACAATAGAGTTCCATGACACCTTAAGAGGAAAAATTAAAATTACATCTAATAATCTAGATGACTTTGTAATACTTAGAAGCGATGGATACCCAACCTACAACTTTTCTACAGTAATTGACGATGCAGAAATGGAGATAACTAACGTAATAAGAGGGGAGGACCACTTGTCTAATACCTCAAAACAAATATTAATCTTTGAGTCTTTCAACAAAAAACCACCAACTTTTACTCATGTTTCAATGATTTTAGGAAAAGATAAAAGCAAGCTTAGCAAAAGAAACGGATCTAAATCAATCGATGATTTTAGAAAAGAAGGAATACTGCCGATTGCAATATTAAATTATCTAGCCAGATTGGGGTGGTCACACGGTGATCAAGAAATCTTCACTTTAAAGGAGATGGTCAGCCTCTTTGATATAGATAATTTAACAAAGTCCCCTGCTATATTTGACGAGAATAAACTTAGGTGGGTGAACTCGCAACATATAAAAGAATTAGAGAATGAGGATTTACTCAAAATGATTCAAATAGATTTTCACGATAAAGTTAATATAAATCTAGCATTAAGCGCAGCAAAGGCAAAAGGCAAAGACTTGTTGTCTATAGAGCAATCTCTTAAATTCTGTGAGAATGAGTTAATTTCCATAAATAATGAATTCAAAGAAGATCTTTTGGAAATAGGAACAGAAGAAATCATAAGAGGATTTTACAATGAGCTTCTAAGCCTAGAGTCTTTTGAGATAGATAACATAAAAAGCTGTATGAACGCCTTCCTTGATAAAAGGAATCTGAAGATGAAGGAGTTGGCTCTTCCACTTAGAATAATACTTACAGGCTCAAAAGCATCACCTGGAATCTTTGAGGTAATATCCATACTTGGTAAAGAACTTTCTATAAAAAGAATCTCATCTTATCTAGAGCTATGAAAAAACAAAATCTTATCAGCATAGGAATAACAGGACTTATGGGCTCCGGCAAATCTACTGCGCTAGGCTTCTTTAAAGAAAAAGGGATTAGAACTTTTGATCTAGATAGTGAGGCAAAGAAGCTACTCAAAATACATACAAAGTGTTACGAGCAAATTCTTGAAAAATTTGGGAATCACATTTTGAACTACAATGGAACTATTAGTAGAAGAAAGTTAAGAGAGATTGTGTTTAACGATAACAAATCAAGAAAAGCCCTTAACAAGATTGTTCATCCAGCTTTAGCAGACAGAATTTTATCAATATGTAGAAATTTAAGTAAGAGAAAGAAGAAAATAGTAATATTTGAAGGAGCCTTGATTTCAAGAGAAACAAAAATTGGGAAGACATTAAGTTACATTTTGTACGTTGATGCAAAAAAAGAAACCTTGAGCTCAAGAATTTCAAAAAGAGATAAGATCGAGAAAAAAGATGCAAGAAAACTGCTAATAATGCAAAAATCAATAGAAAAAAATCGTAAAACAGCAGATTTCATAATATCGAACAACTCCAATTTAAAAGAATTCAATTATCAATTAAATTTGGTACTGGATAAATTGGTCTATTAGATTATATTTTATTACTTAATTGTTAATTTTTATAGTAATAAAGTTTGTAGTAATTAATTAAGCAATATTATTTCGTGAGGTTTTAAATGAGTACTGATCAAACGATGGACCAAAAAATTAAATTCCTAGAGGACAAGATAGCACTTGCTGATGATGCAGGTGGAGAGGCTAGGGTAAAGAAGCAGCATGACAAAGGAAAACTGACTGCTAGAGAAAGGGTTAATTATCTCTTAGACAATGATTCTTTTGTTGAACTAGACAAATTCGTAGAGCATCAAAACCATAACTTCGGTATGGAAAAAACTAAATTCCTAGGTGATGGAGTAATTACGGGATATGGGAAGATCGATGGGAGGCAAGTTTTTGTCTATGCTCAAGATTTTACAATTTTTGGCGGAGCACTAGGATTAGCTCATGCAAGAAAAATTACTAAGATAATGGACATGGCTGTTCAAGTTGGATGTCCAGTTATCGGGCTTAGCGATTCAGGTGGTGCACGAATACAAGAAGGCGTTCGAGGCTTGGCTGGATATGCAGAAATATTTCTCAGAAATGTTCAGGCTTCTGGAGTTATTCCTCAGATATCTGCAATTATGGGTCCAAGTGCAGGTGGAGCTGTGTACTCTCCAGCAATGACAGACTTCATAGCCATGGTTAAAAATACAAGTTATATGTTCATAACCGGTCCTGATGTTGTTAAATCTGTAACAAATGAAGAAGTAACACAAGAAGAGCTTGGTGGAGCAGAGATGCATTCAACCAAAAGTGGTGTGGCTCAGTTTGCTGCAGAAGATGACGAGGACTGTCTTAAACTTCTAAGAGAACTTTTTACCTTTTTACCTCTAAACAACATGGAAGACCCCCCTGTATTAAAATGTGACGATCCGATAGACAGAAAAACTAATAAACTCACAGATATTATCCCGACGAACCCTAACAAGCCTTATGATATGAAGGAAGTTGTAAGTATGATTGTTGACAATGAATACTTCTTTGAAGTAGCTGAGAATTACGCTCCGAATATTATTGCAGGATTTGCTAGACTAAACGGAAAAACCGTTGGTATCGTAGGTAATCAACCTAATGTCTTAGCTGGAGTTCTTGATATTAAATCATCTATAAAAGGTGCCAGGTTTGTGAGATTTTGCGATTGTTTCAACATTCCCCTTTTAACATTAGTAGACGTACCAGGGTTCCTTCCCGGAGTTGACCAGGAATTAAACGGGATCATTCTCCATGGTGCAAAACTACTATATGCTTATTGTGAAGCAACAGTGCCAAGAGTTACTGTTATTACAAGAAAAGCATATGGAGGTGCGTACGATGTTATGTCCTCAAAGCATCTTAGAGGTGATATAAATCTTGCGTTCCCAACTGCTGAAATTGCCGTTATGGGTCCTGATGGAGCTGTGAACATAGTAAACAAAAGAGAAATACAAAATGCGAAAGACCCAGTAGCTGAAAAAGCAAAATTAGTTGAAGAGTACAAGGAGTTATTCGCAAATCCCTATAGAGCTGCCAACCTTGGATACATTGACGAAGTATTAAAGCCCGAAGATACAAGAGTTAGGGTTATAAGATCTTTTGAAATGTTAGAAGGGAAGCGACAAAATAACCCACCGAAAAAACATGGGCTAATACCTTTATAGGTTTCTTTGGAGATTTAATTTATGTATAAGAAGATTTTAATTGCTAACCGAGGAGAAATTGCTGTAAGAATAATTAGAGCAGCAAAAGAGCTTGGAATAAAAACTGTTGCGGTGTATTCTGATGCCGACAAAAACTCTCTACATGTAAACTTAGCCGATGAGGCTTTCAACATAGGTAAACCACTTCCAAGTGAAAGCTACCTTGTTGGAAAAAGAATTATCTCAGTAGCAAAAAAAGCTAAGTGTGATGGTATTCATCCGGGATACGGCTTCTTGGCAGAAAATGCAGAATTTGCCGAAGAATGTGAAAAAAATAAAATCGACTTTATTGGACCAAGTCCAGAAGCTATAAAATCTATGGGTGACAAGATAACCTCAAGAGAGATAGCTAAAGAAGCGAAAGTTCCGCTGGTTCCTGGAACAGCTGGAGAAGTAAAAGACAGTGAGGCTCTAGAGATTGCAAGAGGAATTGGCTACCCCTTAATGATTAAGGCCACTGCAGGTGGTGGTGGAAAAGGAATGAGACTAGTAGAAAAGGAATCGGAATTTGAGAACTCTCTTCGTATGGCAAAAAGTGAGGCTAAGTCTGCTTTCAATAACGATGCTGTATTTATTGAGAGGTTCATTCAAGAACCAAGACACATAGAAATACAGATTCTTGGTGACAAGAAAGGTAATGTTGTTCACCTTTTTGAACGAGAATGTTCAATTCAAAGAAGGCATCAAAAAGTTGTTGAAGAAGCTCCTTCCCCTGGTGTAAGTGAGAAAACAAGAATAAAAATGGGAGAAATTGCAGTTAAGCTTGCAAAGAAAGTTTCTTACTCAGGTGCTGGAACAGTTGAATTCATAATGGACCAAAAGGAAAACTTCTACTTCTTGGAAATGAACACAAGAGTTCAAGTAGAGCACCCAATTACCGAAATGATAACTGGAATCGATATTGTCCAAGAAATGATTAAAGTTTCTTACGGACATGAATTAAGTATAAAGCAAGAGGATATATCAATTAAAGGGCACGCAATTGAGTGTAGAGTTTGTGCTGAGGATCCTGACAATAACTTCCTTCCAACACCGGGCACAGTGATTTACGCAAAATCACCTCAAGGACCTGGGGTTAGAGATGACTCATCGCTATTTAATGGCTACGAAGTTACAACGTTTTATGATCCAATGCTATCTAAATTAATAGTTTGGTCTGAGAATAGAGAAGGTGCCATAAAAAGAATGTCTAGGGCACTATCAGAGTATGTAGTTTTGGGAGTTAAGACAAACCTAGGCTTTTTAGTAAGACTTATGAATGATAAAGATTTTATTTCAGGAAAATTAGACACAGGCTTTATAGAAAAACACAAAAAACTTCTAAAAATACCTAAGGATAATTCTAATATCGCTACTATTGCATCAGCAATTATTCTCCACTCTGGAATTGGTGTTGACAATCTTAAAAGAGATCCAAGGTTTACTCCTTGGAAATACATTGCTAGGGGATCAAGTGTTTCTAGAAACTCAATGTTCTAGATGAGTGAATAAGAAAATGAAATATACACTTAAGATTAACAAAAAAATGGTTTCTTTTGAATTGCTACAGCAAGGGGATGCTTACGAAATTACTCTTGATGAAAAAGAGTACCATGCTGAACTAATTAGAATCGACTCCAACTTGTACTCTTTAATCGTTAATGGGTCAACATACACAATTGCAATACAAAAAGAAGGCAAAAGAATTGACCTGTTCTTTAAAGGTGATCTTTTTAGTTATGAGATACCTTCAGTAAGGGATAAAGGAGGGACAGAAAATACCTCAGGAATTGATAAAATTTCTGCTCCAATGCCCGGCAGAGTAGTTAAAATTCTTAAGTCTATTGGTGACATAGTTTCCGAAGGTGAAGGAGTAGTAGTTGTTGAAGCAATGAAGATGGAGAGCGAGCTAAAAACAACTATAGATGGCAAAATTACAGGCATAAGTGTAAAAGAAGGTGACACGGTAGATTTAGGTGCCCATATATTAACAGTTGAATCTCAAGACAAAAAATAATATCATTAAGTTAAATTGAAATATCTCCTACTAATAACTCTCTTCATTTTCGCCTCTGCGACTGGATCATATTCGTCAACAATAAGAATCAATATTGGAAGTGAACCAGGAACTCTTGACTGGAATCTGGCTACAGATAGCTCATCCTTTCAGATCATAAACAATATAATGGGAGGGTTAACAAAATTTAACAATAAACTTGAGCTGGAACCAAACCTAGCAGAGTCTTGGACTGTCGACAAAGAAAATAAAACAATAACAATTAAGATTAAAGATGGTATCAATTGGTCAGATGGTCAGAAGCTATCTTCTCAGGACTTCCTAGACTCTTGGGAAAGACTTCTTAACCCAAGGACTGCTGCAGATTATGCATATTTCTTATACGACATCAAAAATGCAAAAGAATACAATCTTGGGACCATAGATGACTTCGCACTAGTAGGAGTTAAAGCCCCTAATGATAATACAATTTTAATTAATTTAGTAGAAAATAAGTCGTATTTTATGAGCCTTCTAAGCTTTATGTCTACATTTCCTATTAGAAAAGGAAAGATAAACGAATACAAAGAGAAGTGGATCCATCCCACCAATATAGTGACTTTAGGAAAATATAGATTGACTAAATGGGAAAGCCACAATTACATACTTCTTACTCCAAAGGACAAAGATCTACATTCAATTCTACTATTGATGAATAGTAATCCATCTTCATCCCTCGCTATGTTCGAGAATGGTAAAGTGGACATTCTAGATGGAGGAGGTATTCCGCTGTTAGAGATTCCTTATTTAAAGTCTAAGAAAATCTTAAACTATGAATCCCAATTCAGAAATAATTACGTGGGGTTTAATGTGAAGAAATTTCCTTTTAATAATAGAAAAATACGTGAAGCTTTCTCTCTCTCGGTTAACAAGTCTGCATTTGAAAAAGTTTTATATAATACTGTCATACAGACCGAATCATGGATCCCTCCAGGATTAATAGGGAGCATTCACAAGAACAAGCCAAGGTTTGACAAAGAACAAGCCAACAAAATTTTAGACGAGAATGGATTCAAAGATAGAAGCTTGTTCCCGAAGGTTAAATTCTTATTTCCAGAAAGTGGAAACAATAGAATTATAGCCGAAATGCTTCAGAATATGTGGATGGAGAATTTGGGGATCAAAGTTCAGATAGAGGGATTAGAATGGAAAATTTACTTAACTACACTCGACATTGACAGGCCGCACATGTTTAGAGCCGGTTGGGCAGCTGACTATCCTGATCCACATAATTTTATGAATATCTTTACATGCAATGGTGGGAACAATGAGACTGGATGGTGTAGCCCCTCGTATGATAAGAATATAAGCTTAGCATCATATCAGACATCAAGAAATAAACGTGAAGAGACATATTTCAAAGCTCAGAAAGAATTAATATATGATAAGAATATTATTATTCCTCTATTTATTTCTAATCAAATTTATTTAAAAAATAAAAAAATAAAGAATGTGCACTTCTCAAAAATGGGAATTATTGATTTTAGTGAAATCGAGCTACACCCTACGAATTAAAATATGGAATTATATCTTTTGCGTAAGTTTCCATAGCTAAGACTGGGTCAGGACTGAAATAGTGGAAGAGAACGAAATGTTTAACTCCCTTCTCCACATACTTCTCTATCTTCTCAATACAAGCTTTCTTCGAACCTGTAATAGTAAAATCTATAACAGCCTCTCTTGGAAAAAATTTTCCCATGTCCCTAAACTTCTGCTTCTTGTCTTCGTCGGTCGGCGTTATATTGAAGTAATTAAGGCCCTTATATTCTTCTGGAATATCAATATCATACCCAGCTTTCTTTAGTTGATCTTGCATAATGCAAACATACCTAAAAGGCTCTAAGGTCTTATAGGCTTCATCCTCATTCTCCCCCAGTGAAGTAAAAACCCACAAAGTGGAATCTATATCTTCTAGTGTTCTGCCTGCATTTATTGCGGATTGTTCTATTTTATCCAAGGAATCCTTATAAAGATTAGGAGTTAAATCTAAGGGCATCCATCCATCTCCCATTTTTCCTACCAAATCTAGACCCTTATCAGTGTGTGTTGCGAAATAAAAAGGAACACTCTTCCTATCGTTGTACAAGTTTAACAATAACGAAGCCTTATCTAAATTAAAAAAATCTCCCTTATAGTCTACATTTTCCTTAGTCGACCATAGAAGTTTCATTATATCAATTGATTCAATCATTCTCTCGAATGGTTTATCCCAAGGAATTCCATAAGCATCCGTGTTCATAGACTCTCCAACACCTAAGCCTAGGGCAACTCTTCCTTTCGAAAGATGATCTACTGTTGCAAGCCTCTGAGCGAAAACTGCGGGGTGGTTTCTATGAGGATCCGAAGTCGCTCCTATGATAATATTACTTGTTAATTGAGATATTGCCGCGGCTATACTCCATGCTTCATAGGCAGGGCTAGGGGCAATGAAAGCAAGATGGTCTGGAAACCAAAGGCTATCAAAACCTAACTTATCAGCCTTAACACAGAAATCTAAAAGACCTTGACTATCGGCCCCAGGCATAGGCGGAACTAATCCAAACTTAATTTTATTCATACTAAGACTCCTATTCTAGAAAACTGTGAAGAACATCGCCAACATCAGATTTAGCTAATTTCTCCAATGCCTTTTTTTCTATTTGTCTAATACGTTCCCTAGTTAAATCAAACTTCTTTCCTATCTCATCTAGGGTGTAAGTACTTTCCATGTCGATACCAAATCTCATCTTAATAATCTCTTCTTCTCTAGGAGTTAGAGACTTAAGCGCCCCTTTGATTCTTTCGGTTAAAGAACTCTCCGCAACAATCTTATCAGGTACCGGTGATCCCTCATCAGGAATAAAGTCAAGCAAAGTTGCCTTCTCTCCATCAAAAACTGGAGTATCTAATTGGATAACCTCATTTGTGGACTCCAAAATCCTTTTAACGCCATCTATTGAGATTCCTACTTTCTCAGCAATTTCTGTAGGGGTTGGTTTTCTTCCTAAATCTTTCTGTAAAGCTGTGCTAGCCTTAAATACTTTACTTGCCTGCTCAAGCACATAAACAGGAACTCTAATAGTTCTTGTTTGGTCTAACAATGCTCTGGAAATGGCCTGGTGAATCCACCACGAAGCATAAGTAGAAAATTTAAAACCTTTCGTATGATCAAATCTCTCAACAGCTCTCATTAGACCTACATTCCCCTCTTGAATTAAATCTTGAAGAGCTAGTCCTCTACCTATATATCTCTTTGCTATGCTGACAACAAGTCTTAAGTTCGCTTTAACAAATCTTTCCTTTAATGAATTTGCAAGATTTGTATATGCCCTTATGTAACCCTCTACTTCGGCAACCCGCCTTTTCTGGCCACCCTTAAGAGAAAGGAGTTTCTTCTTCTGTGTAGGAGTTATTTTAGATGATTTCACTTTCTCTAACAACTCCGTATATGTTAAAGCGTGAAGTTCAGATTTTTTTATTTTTGCGGAGACTTCTACCTCTTGTTTAGATTTTAATAGTGGTTCCAAAGACATATCTTTGAAATATACATAAAGCAATCTGTACTGCTCGTCGGGAACCCAATCCTTTTTTTTAGATTTACCAGCACCTTTCAGAGTAGTTTTTTGATACTCCTCCAAGAGGGCTTTGTCATCTAAATCATTATTGGTGGAATCATCTTTATTCTCTGATTGATTCACTTCATGTTCGTTAGAACTCATAATAAAAACCTTTGTTTATATAAAATTAATCGAGCTAATTATACAATTTTTAAATTGATAAGTATACAAAAACTGGCCCGGAAGGGGTCGAACCTCCATTACTTGGACCAAAACCAAGAGTCCTGCCATTAGACGACGGGCCAATCCTTAACAGGATACAGAAGAAAATTATAATTTCAATCAAAGGTAAAATGCCAGCCTTCAAATGACTCAGCCTTTATAGTTGAAAAATCCCCAGAAGATTCAATATATTTTATTATTTCTCTACAATCCTGATTGTCATCAATCACGCAGAAGATAGTTGATCCGCTCCCAGTAATTGAATAGGAGTCAAGACCTAGCCCCTTTAGTACATCAAATATCTCTAAATAAATACTATTAGTAGAAATCAATAAGGGAGTGAAGTCATTTTGTAGAACAAATTTCTTTCCATTAATCAAAGACTCTTTGTTTATGTGCCAATTCGTGTTGCAATTATCGATCCTTTTACTTCTTTCTTCCTGATTGTCCCACAAGTCATAGAGAGAACGAGTATCCGAATGGATCCCAGGCAGAATAAGGAGGTAGTTAATCTTTTTTTTTATTTCAAAAGGCTCTACAATTTCGCCCCTACCTGAAACTCTTGAAGTTCTCGAGTACAGAAAAAAGGGAACATCTGAACCTAACTCTAAGGCAATGTTGCTTAAAGCAGCAAAGTCATCAATCTGGAACAACTTTGAAAGACCAATAAGGGTCGAAGCCGCATTGCTACTACCTCCCCCTAATCCAGAACCTAATGGGATTCTTTTTTTTACTGATATCCTAATGGGTCGGTTAATCTGAAAGTAAGTTAAAAATTTTAATGCTGCTTTAACAATAAGGTTGTCATCAAAGCTAACTATATTTCCTGGGAAGTTCAGTTCAACTAGGTTCTTGCCACTCGATAGCTCTATAGAGATTTCGTCATAAAAATCAATCGGTTGGATTAAAGAACTGATATTGTGATAGCTGTCCTCTCTTTTATTTAGAATAAGCAAATCTAAATTAATTTTAGCCGGTGATAGGACTTTAATCTTCTCGATCATTATTGTTTTTATATACCACAAGTATCAATTAAACAAAATTACCTTATACAATCCTTGACATATCATAATTTTAGGTTTTGTTTAATATGTGAAGATGAAAACATCCAAATCTAATCTGATGTTTAAAAATGCCAAGAAAGTTATACCTGGTGGAGTCAATAGCCCAGTTAGATCTTTTAATGCTGTTGGAGCATCTCCTGTTTATATAAAAAGAGCGAAGGGCTCATACCTGTTTGATGAAGATGGAAATCAATACATAGATTACATAAACTCTTTTGGTCCTCTTATATTTGGTCATTCTAAAAAAGAGATTGCTGAGGCTGCTATTAAAGCAATTGGACATGGTACAACTTTCGGTGCTTGCCATAAAAATGAAATCAAGCTTGCTAATCTCATAAAATCTAAAATCCCCACAATGGAGATGACTAGACTAACTAGCTCTGGTACAGAGGCGACAATGAGCGCCATAAGGCTTGCCAGAGCATTCACGAAAAGAGATAAAATTATAAAATTTGAAGGGTGTTATCATGGTCACGTTGATCACCTTTTAGTTAAAGCTGGTTCAGGGCTCACAACATTTGGATCACCATCCTCTCCGGGTGTTCCAAAAGATTTCACCAAACATACATTAATCTCAGAATTTAATAATTTCGAAAACCTTGAAAGAATATTCAAGAAAAATAAAAATAAAGTAGCAGCCATTATTCTAGAGCCTGTTCCCGCAAATATGGGAGTCATCATACCTGAAAATCAATTTCTTAAAAAAGTTATAGAGCTTGCCCATGCAAACAAATCACTAGTTATTTTTGATGAGGTCATTACAGGTTTCAGGCTCTCGATTGGCGGAGCACAAAAATACTACAATTTAAAGCCCGACATTACATGCATAGGAAAAATTATTGGCGGCGGTTTCCCAATAGGTGCTTTTGGAGGGAAAAAAGATATCATGTCTATGCTTTCACCATTAGGTCCGGTCTATCATGCAGGTACTTTGTCAGGAAATCCAGTTGCAGTTGCTGCAGGAATTAAGACAATTGAGCTTTTAGAAAAAAATGAGAGCAGAGTATATAAAGATATGGAAAGAAAAGCTGCTCGGATAATGAATGAGGTTAACGACCTAAACCTGAAATCCATCAAAATTAACCAACTAGGGTCACTGCTCACTTTTTTTATCACAAATCAAGAATCTGTTAAGAATTACAGAGATGTATTGAAATGTGATACAAAACTGTACGGAAAATTATTTTCTAAATTATTTTCATCTGGAATCATGATTCCACCATCACAATTTGAAGCAATGTTTATATCCGCTTCTCATACCAATAAAGATATAACTCAAACTCTTGTTGCTTTAAAGCAAAGTTTTAAGATATTAGGGTTAAAATAATTGAGAAAAAGCAATTTATGGATGAAATTTATTGTAATTGGCTCAGAATTAGCCATTATGATTCTTGCAGGTCTTTTTATTGGTAATAAAATAGATTTATACTATGATAAAACACCAATTTTTACCATATTAGGTATTATTCTAGGATCAATAGGGGGCTTTAGCTTAATGATTAGGTTACTTAAAAGATTGAGCACTGAAAATGTTAAAAAAAAATAGTTTATTTAATCTTGCTTCAATAAATTTAGCAATTATCACATACTTAGCTTTTCTCTACACAAAAGAGTTGTTTGCTCAGGGAATTTTTGTTGGAATAGTTTTAAGCTATATGAATATAAAGAGCACCCAAATCATAGCAAAATTCTTCACGGAGACACAAAGAAGTAAATCTTTTATCTTTATATTAACAATTCTGAAGATAACTGTATTAGCAGGAATAGCCATTTACGTCTTAAGAACATTATCCATAGATTTAATTGGATTTTTAGTAGGTTTTAGTGTAATTTTAATTGTGTTTATTCTACTAAATCAAGGAAAATAGTATATGAGTGCAGCTTTAGAACATGCTCAATGGACTGAACTTTTAGGTGTAAGCAATTTTGATCATATTATTGGATCTGGAATTGTAGTTATCATATTAGTTGCAGTTTCTTTAAAAATTAAAAAACACTGTCTAAATAATGACGCAATAATTCCATCAGAAAAGTTTAATGTTACAAATTTTTTTGAATTTTTAGCTCTGGATTTTTTATTAGATCTACTAACGAATATATTTGGTAGTGAAGAAAAGGCTAAGAAATTCCTTCCCCTTCTAGGAGGCTCATTCTTATTTATATTTATTTCGAACCTGCTGGGAATATTCCCTGGCTTTTATCCTGCATCTCAGAATTTAAACTCCACACTTGCGTGCTCTCTCGTTATTTTTGTTGCATATAACTACCTAGGGTTCAAAGAGCATGGTGTTGGATACCTTAAGCAATTCATGGGGCCTGTAATTTATTTAGCTCCTCTAATGATTTTTATTGAGGTTGTAAGCCACCTTGTTAGACCCGCGTCGCTTTCATTAAGACTATTCTGGAATATGTTTGGCGATCATTTGGTTTTACAAATCTTTTCTAACTTAACACCGTACATCGTTCCTGCAATTTTTATAGGACTTGGTGTCTTTGTTTCTTTTCTGCAGGCTTTTATTTTTACTATTTTATCAAGTATATATATATCACTTTCAACAAGTCATGATCATTAAATACAAGGAGGAACACAATGAAGAAATTTACAATATTTGCATTTAGCATGTTAGCTGTACTTTTTCTTTTTACACCAGAAGTTTACGCTGCATCATCAGATGGTGAAGCAATTTCTGGACTAGCGCTTGGAGCTGGACTTGGTATAGGTCTTGCAGCTGCAGGTGGAGCTATAGGCCAGGGGAAAACTATGGATGCTGCTTTAAATGCGATAGGTAGAAATCCTGGAGCTGCTGGACAGATTCAAACACCAATGATTATTGGTTTAGCTTTAATTGAGTCACTAGTTATCTATGCTCTTGCTATAACATTCTTATTGCAAAGTAAAATATAAATAAGTTTATAGTCTTAAAAGAAGGTAGGTTGAGTCTTACCTTCTTTTAAAAGAGTCAGTATAAAGACAAAGCTTACCGATAGACTTTCTTTCTTTTATTTGTGTCATTGGACTAAGAAAGTCCAACATATGAAACATTGAAGGCTTAGAGAGTTTGATTGCTCCCTTATTGTACAAATCACTAATACCCTCTAAACAATTGAGGTTAAAGTTCTTGTTCCCTCTCGCAAATGGTCCCCAAAAAATTCCAATAATATCACAGCCTTTTAAAAGAATCTTGTTAGTTTGGATGCTTGAGATATCCCCTGAAGCAAATCCCATTACGAGCAGTTTTCCTTCCCATTCAATAAAGCTTAAAGAATCATTAGTATAAGAGCCGCCCACCGTATCATAAATAATATCAAACTTTTTCCCTTTAAATTCCTGCAAAGACTCTTTTAAATTATCATCTCTGGTTAGTACTAAATCATCTGCGCCGTAATCCTTACACATAGATAGCTTATCTTGAGATGACGCTACTGCCGTAACATGACAATCAAATGCTTTCGCTATCTCGATTCCCGACAAACCAATACCACCAGAAGCTCCTAGGATAAGTACTTTATCATTTGCTTTGATTCTAGCTCTTTCAATTAATGCGTAATAAGAAGTTCCATAGTTGATAGTCATACATGCCGCAATATCAAAAGGCATTTCCTTCAACTTCTTAATTACAAAGCTTTTATTAACTCTTACTTGCTCAGAAAAACCACCCCACTTGGATAGAGCCACTACTTCATCTCCTAACTTAAAGTCTTTAACATTTCTACCTACCTGATGTACAACTCCAGAGACCTCAAGACCGGGAGTAAAAGGTAGATTTGGAGTATCCTGATATTTACCCTCAGCAGCCAATATATCTGCAAAGCTTATTCCACAGCAATAGACCTCTATTAATATTTCGTCATCACTCAATTTACCCAGCTCTATAGATGAAAACTCTAGATAATCTAATGAGCCGAATTTGTCTTGTTTAACTAAATTTGTTTTCATAATTTCTGAATTAGCTTTTTAGCAAGCTTAAGTCCTTCTTCTTTCATTGTAACACTTCCTTCCAGCTGTTCATCGAATATTTCCAATAGGATTTCTTTAAATTTTGGTCCAGGCTCAAGGCCCAGACTAATCAAATCATCTCCATTAACGAGTGGGTCAGGCTTAATTGGCTCATTGCTTAATTCTTCAATCTTGTTATTTGTAAAATCAAGAAGACTTAAGTCTCCATGACTGGCTAAGCAATCAGCCTTATGAAGTCTTAAATGCAGGTCAAAATTATCAATAGAAACAAATTTTTTAAAAGTACTTTTTTTCATATCTTTGATATTGCCAAATTTCATATGCTCAGCAACTAATAGTTTGATATCCGCTATTTGTTTATTAGAGAACTTCAATCTTTTACAAATTTTCTCAGCCATAGATGCTCCGACATATTCATGTCTGTTAAATCTCACCCTATCCGTCTTTGTGTAGGTTTGAGGCTTTCCTATATCATGAAGAAGAGCCCCTAAAGCCAATGTTGATAAGAACTCTCCGTCTTCTTCTAATTTATCTAGGACTAAACAGGTATGCACAAAGACATCTCCTTCTGGGTGAAACTCAGGTGGTTGAGCTACTCCCTTTAGTTCTTCAATTTCAGGAATGATATATTTCATGAGCCCATAATCACTTAAGACTCTAAGGCCTCTTCCTGAGTTCTTGCCTGTAATTATTTTTACAAACTCCTCTCTTATCCTTTCAGCGCTGACGTTTTGTATCTTGTCAGCCATATTAATTATTTCAGATTCTGTTTCTTTCTCAATCTTTAAATCGTACTTGTTTGAAAACCTTACCGCTCTCAAAATCCTTAAATTATCTTCTAAAAATCTCTCCTTAGGGTTACCTATAGTGCTAAGGGTCTTTGACTCTATATCTTCAAGTCCATTCGAAAAATCAGTTACTTCAAGCGTATCAGGATCCAACAAAAGACCATTAATAGTAAAGTCTCGTCTTTGAATATCCTCCTTACAACTCTTAGTATATTTGACCTCGACTGGGTGCCTTCCATCCTCATATTCCATGTCCTCTCTGAAGGTTGCAACTTCAAAAAACATATCATCTTGAATAACCAACATGACGCCAAATGATTGACCTACAGGTTTAGTTCTCTTGAAAATCTTTTTAATCTCGTCAGGTCTTGCAGAAGTAGAAATATCAAACTCTGAGGGCTCCACATTCATACACAAGTCCCTAACAGCACCACCAACAATAAAGGCCTGATGGCCATTATTTTTAAGTTCGGAAACAATAGACTTCGCCGCTTTAAATTTAAGATTATCCTTTAATAGTTGATTGAAAAGTTTCATTTTTATATTGCTTTAACCGCTACTAAAGTATACTATAGACAAAATCTAGTTTAAATAACCCATAAAATGAAGATTGAACTTATAGAACGAATTCTAAAGAAAAATGGTGCCGCATTAGCATACCAATTGCTAGATGGAATGAACTGGAAACAGCTCACTTTCAATGATATATCGTCAAATATTGACTATATAAAATCCTATTTGACTAAGAATAATATTATAAATAAGAAGATTTTAAGTATCTCCGCTAACTGTCTGGAATCTTACATATTAGAGTCTTCATTGGCACAGATGGGCTCATCTATGAACTTCGCAAACAAGAAGACATTGCTCGATATTCAATTTAATTTAGATTTTGATATCATCATCGTAGATGCCGTTAATGACATAGAAGATAACCATGTCCTACAAAACATTACCAAGGATAAGCAAATAATATCGATAAAGAACTTCAAAAACTCAAAGGAGTTAAAAAATAGATGTATTTCACTTCAAAGTATCTACAAGATAGGTCTACTGTCTAAAAGAAGCCCGAACAAAGAAGACAACGAAATAAAAATCTCCAGATCTGAAGAAATTTCTTTCTTACATGGGAGCAAAATCAATCATTACAGAATAGAAGATTTAGATAACTTTATCAAAAAAAATAGTCCTGTTTTTCTATCTTTTGGTAAAAATGAATTTTCTACATCTCTCTATCTTGAGAAAGACCTGTTCTCAAAAACATTAAACCTCTTACTTCTTCAATTTAAAAGTAAGTTTACGAATAATTCTTCTTTGGATTCTTTAATTTCTCATTCGAATGAATTAATGCCAGTCAACTTGATAATAGACAAGACAAGCCTAAAAGAGTTAATAAATATTTGCTATGTTAACAAAGTTAAGTTTTCCGAACTTACTGGAACAAAGATTAAGAGAGTAATAACTTACATGCTGGAAAAAAACGACAACCTAGAGCTTCTAACAAAGGAAAAAATTAACATAATCAGCCTTGAAGATTAAGGATTCTTGGAAAGATTCTTTGCCATAGGGAATATCTCACTAATTACATTGGCTATGGCAATTGCAATATCCATATGCTCCTTTTGTGTGCCATTAGAGCTTCTGAGTTCTATATAATGAACCCAGCTCCTAATAGTCCCATTCATGTACATCCTACTTACAGTATTTCCTTCTGGAAGGACTGACCTGGCTTGTTCCTTCGCTATTCCTTTATCAATAGCCCAAACATATGTTTCTTTGGCTAGAGCTATAAGCTCTTTCTGTTTTTCTCTCCACTGATCTGATAATTCTAAATCATTTGTTTCCAAAGAGTTCTGCCTATTCTTAGTATCTTGAAGTCTTGCATCTCTTATAACAAAAGATAAATCTTTTGTTGGGTCTGCATATCTTTGACTAAACTCTTGGAAGCTAAAGGATCTATGACGCAATATTTGCCTAGCTATGTCCCTTGTAGTCTCAATCTCTATACATGCGCTTACCATTTCAAGAGGTGACCAATGCTTATTGCTTATCAAATAGTTAATAAGCTTTTCGCTTGTCTCGTTATTTATTTGATTTGATGGATTTGATACTCTTGCACAAAAAGCTACTAGCTCCTGTATGTTAGAAATTCCGTCTTCTAAAAATTCCTCTGTTGGCTTAGAAAAACTTACCAATCTTATATTCAAACTAAATTATCCCCCAAAATATCATTGATTGAGTCTAGATATCCTTCATTGTTATCATAGATAAAGTTAGTCCTTTCAAAAGAAAAATCCGATTCCATAGAACTCGAACAAGCTATTGTAGTATTTTTTGTCCTTCTTTCGATAATATCAATAAAAGAAATGGTAACAGGTGAGAGAAAATTGTCTGCAAAAATTATCAAATTCTCGCATCCATTCAACATCATCCAAGAGTCCCTTAAATCCCACTGAGAGAACTCTTGACCAATGAATGGAATGCTGGGTTTGAGTATATTCTGACCACAAGAGTTACAAATATACTCATCTTCATTTTCAATAATTAATCTACTCTCTTTATCCATTCCACATTCAGAACAGTAAAACCAGTTAACATTACCTTCAAGTTCTATAAGTTTTTGAGCCCCATTAATCTTTAGAAGGCCATCAATATTTAGATTTATTATTCCCAAAACTTGATCTGATTTCTCTATATTAAGTATTTTTTTATAATTAGACGACAAATTCAATACGCCCAACTTTTCAAAAACCTTTCCAAAGTAATCCAAAAACTTATACCTTGTATTTTGATCCGATCTGAAACTTTTAATTTCAGGTCTTAATTCATAACTTAAGAGCTTCTCTAATTCTCCATCCATATAAAAATTTTTTTCTAATAAAATAACAATATTTTTAATTATACACCTCTGATATCTCCCCAAATCAGTTTATGAATCTGAGGAATGACCCTTACATCTAAATTATCCTTGAGAGTTAAATCAGCCAGGTTCTTTAGGCTAGACCCATAGACAGGTTGGAAGATTACTTTTGCACTAAAATTATTTTTTAGGACTACATTCCTTGCATATTCATAATCAGTTAAGTCTTTGATTACAAACTTTATCTGATCTTTTAGTCCCAAAGACCTAAGAATAGAAAAATTAGTCTTTTTAACCATTCCTGAACCTGGACATTTGCAATCCATGCTTATTAAAACAGAAGGGTCCTCAAATATTGGCATAGGACTTATATACCCTGCTGTTTCAAGGAGAATTTTATAATCTTTTTTTAATAACTGATCTACCAAACATACCAAACCTTCTTGTTGGTCTAGCGGTTCCCCGCCTGTAATACAGATATTTTTACATCTAATTTCCTCTATAGAACTTAATATATTATCTACTGTATCTTCACTATAATCATCACCCTCTACAGCGTACATAGAATCACACCATGAGCAGCGCAGACTGCATCCAAACAATCGCAGAAAGATTGTTGGAACTCCAACCTGAAGCCCTTCACCCTGTATAGAATAAAATATCTCGTTAATCTTTAATTTCATAATTCTTAGTGTTTGGAAAATCCATTAGATTCTCAGAAACTGCTCTTTCCACTAAAGGATCTGGAAAGCCAGCCTCTTCAAACCCTCTTGCTCTCAATAAATTTGCATGGTCATTAGAAGTAGGCGGGTATTTGCCATCATAGCTTGTATGAGAAAACGAGAGAGCCTTCCAGCATAGGCTTGGAAGTTCTTTTGCCATCAATACAATCTCTGACTTCTTTAAATCTATGAGCGGCGTTAAAATCTTTATCTTTCTTTCCATAGATAGAAAGATAGTCTCCTCGAGGCTTTCTACAAAGATTTTTCTGCAGTCAGGGTATCCACCAAAATCCTCTTGGCAAATCCCAGTAATCATTGTGTCGATATTCATTGAGTAGGCTTTGTTTGCGGCTATTGATAAAAATAATAAATTTCTAGCTGGGACAAAAGTTTTCTGTATACCTTCAGAAAAATCTTCTAGTGTCGGGAACTGATCAAGGGGAATCTTCTTGTTTGTCAAAGGAGAGTCTCCGGAGAATAGTGGGCCAATCGATAGGACTTCATGATTTTCAACTTGAGCTAGTTGTGCAGCTTTTTTTGCAGATTCAACTTCAATACTATGAAGCTGATCATAATCAAAAGTTATGGCTGAACATTTGTACCCTTTTCTAATAGCCCAGAAAAGGCATGTTATTGAATCTTGTCCACCACTTAAAATAACTAATGCATGTTTCATAAAATTGTTCAATAATATTATATATTCATGGACTCAATTAGAAAAATTAATTTTAGTGATTTTACAACCATCAGCAAGTTAGAAAGAGATGTATTTAAAGATTGTTGGTCAAAAAAAATCATAGAAGACCAGATAAATCATGTAAATGCTATAAATCTCTTATTAATTGAAAAGAATCAGGTTCTAGGCTATATATTTGCGCAAAACTATACAGACTTCGTTGAAATACAAAGAATTGGTGTGTCTAAAAAGGCAAGGAGAAAAAGAATTGGAGAAACACTAGTAAAAGAAATAGAAATTATTGCTGCCCAACTAAATATTAATAAAATTCTTTTGGAGGTTAGAAAAGATAATCTTCCAGCTATAAAATTGTATCAAAAACTACAGTTTGGGATAGACTCTATTAGGAAGAAATATTATGCGCTTGACAATGAGGACGCCATATTGATGTCCAAAGAACTAACCTGAGCCTTTGTACCTTCCATGAACTGACTCTAGTACAGAGGTCATTTCACCTATAGTACAATACTCTCTAACAGCACTTAATATGCTAGGCATTATGTTTTCTTTCTTCTGTGCCGCCTTTCGTAAAGACTCTAGGCACTCGCTGACTTTTTGACTGTTCCTTTCTGCTCTAACAATTGCCAACCCTGCATTTTGATTCTCCTCTAAATCCTTATCTATTCCTTGAATAGCAGGTAATTCTTCTTCGTCAGCCTTAAAATCATTTACTCCAACAATAATTCGTTCTTTCTTCTCAAGCTCAATTTGGAAATCATAAGCTGAGTTCTCTATTTCACTTTGTATATAATTATCTTCAATACACTTCACCATTCCGCCTTTATCTTTTATAATCGTCAAATACTCATATACTTTTTCCTCAATCTCATCAGTTAAATTCTCAACAAAATAGGAGCCCGCAAAGGGATCAATGGTATTACCCACCCCGGACTCATAAGCAATAATCTGCTGAGTTCGAAGTGCTATCGTTGCAGACTCTTCTGTTGGCAAACCTAAAGCTTCATCAAAGGAATTAGTATGGAGCGATTGAGTACCCCCAAGAACTGCAGCCATAGCTTGCATAGCGGTCCTGACTATATTATTTAAAGGTTGCTGTGCAGTTAAAGTAACTCCACCAGTCTGTGAATGAGTTCGGAACTTACAGGCACTATCGCTTAATACATTAAAATCACTCCTAAGTATATTGGCCCATATTCTTCTCGCTGCACGATATTTTGATATTTCCTCGAAAAAATTACCATGAACTGCAAAAAAGAATGAGACTCTCTTACATATCCCCTCAATATCTAATTTTCTTTCTTTTGCAATTTTTAAATACTCTATTGCGTCGGCCAACATAAAAGCTACTTCTTGTACTGCAGTTGAGCCAGCCTCTCTTATGTGGTAACCACTAACACTAATAGGGTTCCATTTTGGAACAAAATCCTTGCAATACTCCATCAAGTCAACGCTGATCTGCACAGAAGGATTTGGTGGAAAAGCATACGTACCTCTCGCAATAAATTCTTTTAATAAATCATTTTGAGTTGTTCCCATTATCTTGTCAGCTGGAACACCTTGCTTCTCAGCAGTCACTATATACATAGCTAACAACATAGAAGCTGTAGCGTTAATTGTCATCGAAGTTGAAACCTTATCTAAAGGTATGCCCTGAAACAAGATCTCCATGTCCTTTAAAGAATCAATTGCAACTCCAACTCTTCCAACTTCCCCTTTACTTACAGGGGCATCTGAGTCATAGCCCATCTGAGTAGGTAAATCAAAAGCAACACTAAGGCCAGTTTGACCCTTATCAAGAAGATACTTAAACCTTTGATTTGTTTCTTTTGCAGATCCAAAACCTGCATACTGTCTCATTGTCCAGAATCTTCCTCTGTACATAGTTGGTTGGACACCTCTTGTAAAAGGAAACTCTCCAGGAAGAGAGTTTTTCTTGTCTAAATCTTCCGGAACATCTTCTTTGGTATAAAATCTCTCGATTTTAATATCTGAAGTTGTACGAAACTCTTCTTTCCTTTCTTTTAATTTATTTTTATTTTTTTCTTCCCAATCAATCTTATTCATAACTAAGATACCCTGACTATGTTTTCCCTAGCTAAAGCTATCAATGAATCCTTATATTTACTTTTGCTTAAAGATTCAATTGCCAATATTGCTTTAGAACTATACTTATTTGCTAACTTTAAAGTTTCTTCTACTGCATTATTTTCCAATACAAAATTATACAGAATATCCAAGTTCTTTCTATCAAAATCTTTTTCTATCAAAATCTTAGTTATCTTGGACCTCTTTCTTGTCGAAGTAGCATCAAGTGCAATCAAAATAGGAAGGGTAACCTTCCCCTCTTTAATATCTTCCATAGTATTTTTTCCCATCTGTTTTGCATCGCCCAGAAGGTCCAATGCATCATCAACCAGCTGATATGAAATACCAAGATTAGTTCCATATTGCCTTAATCCTTTCAATTTATTGGGGTCTTGGGTCGAGAGTAGCGCGCCAACTTCCGCTGAGGATGAAACCAATGAGGCTGTCTTCAACTTTATCATTTTAAAATAAATATCTTTATTAAAGCTTATTAGTCTTTTTGAAATCATAATATCTAATATCTGTCCATTTGCTAACTCAGAGGCAGCATTAGTTACAGATGCCATAACTTTATTGTTTTGACACTTATTAATTAAAAATAAAGACCTAGCAAGTAAAAAATCTCCAACCAAAACACTTGCATGATCGCCCCAAATCTTATTTACAGATTTTAAACCTCTACGAATTTTTGCTTGGTCAACTATGTCATCATGAATTAGTGAAGCATTGTGAAGCAATTCTACAGAAGCTGCGGCTGATAATATCTTCTTATTCATCTTTTTCTTAAGCGAAAGTGCTGACAATAAAACAATTGAGGGTCTTAATCTCTTACCAGGTCTAAGTATCAAGTGCTTTATTATATCAAAAGACATTCTTATATCTTCCGGTATCTCTTCGTTAAGTAACAATTCAACACTATCAAGATGACTCAGAATAGGCTCTTTGATTGACGAGGAATCCATTTTTGTAAGTTATCAGAAATAAGAAATAAGTCAAAATCCTAAAAATTAATATAAAATAGAATCTATGACTATATATGACTACATCTTCACATTAATACTTCTATCTTTTAGTTTCTGTGGGTTCTTCTTTGGAATTGTAAAATCTTTCTCTAAGCTTTTCTGCTTACTTGTTCCCTTCTTTGTTTCATTTATTGGTGCCACCCAATTCAATGAACAATTAGTTTACAACTATGGTTTTTATAGCGGCACAGGTTCACATATTTTATCAAGTCTGATTTTGTACGTAGGCTTATACTTGATATTTAAATCTTTCTTTTTTTTAATTGAAACAGTTTTATCATACGCAAACCTTTCCTTAGTTAACAGAGTTCTTGGCCTAATTACCGGTCTATTGCTTGGAATAGCCTCTGGGTGTTTGTTTTTAATAGTAACAAAAAAAATCTTCGATAATGAGAGTTTCTTCTACGATAAAATTACAGGATATTTATTTTTTCTTTTCCAGATATAAGTGTATCCTTTTAAAGTGAAAGAGAAGTTAACAGCTTACCAATACCTCCTTAAAGATAAGCTCGCCGGTGATAAAAACAGAGAATTAATTGCATTACTTAAAGATTTAAAGCTTGCTGGAAGACAAGTAAGTAAGGAATTAAACACAGGTGCACTTGCAGGCTCCCTAGGTGACTATACTGGTTCAAAGAATTCCCACGGAGAAAAAGTAAAGAAGCTAGATCTAATAGCTAATAATTTATTTATTAAATCTTTAGAGAATGGTGGAAATTGTGCTGGAGTTGTATCTGAGGAAAATGATAAAATCTTACTATTTAACAACGAGAATTCCAAAAATGCAAAGTATCTTGTCTTGATTGATCCCCTCGATGGTTCTTCAAATATTGACGTAAATGTGCCTGTTGGCACAATTTTTTCGATTCTTAAAAGACCTAGGGGTGTAAAGAAACTTTCTACTAAAGATTTTTTACAAGAGGGGAAAAAACAAGTAGCTGCAGGATATATCATATATGGTTCCTCAACAATATATGTTTTAACCGTAGGTAAAGGAGTAGACGCATTTACACTAGATCCATTTGTTAATGAATTTTATGTTTCTCAGACTAATATTAAGATACCAAACAAAGCTAGAATGTATTCTGTCAATCAAGGTAATTTTTTTGAATTTCCGCTTCCTCTGCAAGAATATATTAGATGGTGCGAGCAGAATGATCAAAAAACTGGGAGACCTTATTCACTTCGATATGTTGGTTCTATGGTAGCCGACCTACATAGAAGCTTACTTAAAGGAGGTCTCTTCATATACTCTCAATCAAAGAATGCACCAAAAGGTAAACTTAGGCTAATGTACGAATGCAATCCGATGGCCTTCATTATTGAACAGGCGGGCGGTTTAGCAACGAATGGGAAGAAGAACATACTCAGCATTAAACCGAAATCCATCCATCAGATTTCGCCAATATTCATAGGTTCTAAAGAAATGGTTGAACTAGTGACTAAGTATCTAAGAAGCAAGCTGCTTAACTAAGCAATAGTTATTTTCTTATTTAGGTATACATCTTGGACTGCATTTAGAATCCGTATCCCTTCATCCATAGGCTTCTGAAAAGCCTTTCTTCCTGTTATCAAGCCCATTCCACCTGCACGTTTATTAATAATTGCGGTTTTAACGACTTGGGCAATATCATTATCTCCAGAAGCGCCACCAGAATTAATCAAGCCCGCTCTTCCTGACAAACAATTCAGAACCTGGTATCTGTTTAAATCGATAGGATGGCTCGATGTAAGTTCGGTATACACCTTCTTGTGAGTTTTTCCAAAATTCAACTCATCAAAGCCTCCATTATTTTCGGCAAGTTTTTGTTTAACTATATCTGCTTGAATTGTTGCCGATAGATGGTTAGCTTGGCCAGCTAGATCAGCACTCAAGTGATAGTCCTTCTTGTCTGTTTTAAATGATGAATTTCTTAAATAAGCCCAAAGTATCGTAACAAGTCCTAAAGAGTGCGCATATTCAAATAGTTCGGCAACTTCTTGTATCTGCCGACTGCTTTCCTCTGAACCAAAATAAATAGTGGCACCTACACCAACCGCCCCCATATTAAATGCCTGATCAACAGAAGCAAAACGAATCTGGTCATACTGGTTAGGGTAAGTTAAGAACTGATTATGGTTTAATTTTAAAATAAAAGGAATTTTATGTGCATACTTTCGAGAAACAGAACCTAAGACCCCCAGAGTCGACGTTACAGCCCCACATCCACCCTCAATTGCAAGTCTAATAATGTTTTCAGGATCAAAGTATATCGGGTTAGGAGCAAATGATGCACCTGCAGAATGTTCAACTCCTTGATCAACGGGGAGTATCGACAAATAACCAGTTCCACCTAATCTGCCATGGGTAAATAAAGTTTGTAAATTTCTCATTACAGCATTGGACCTATCGGAACCACTCAGGACCCTATCAACAAAATCGGGGCCCGGCTTAATGAGGTTTTTGGAATCTATTGTCTTACATTCATGATTTAAAAGATAGCTAGCTTCATCACCAAGAAGGCTTTCAATCCAATTTAAATCATTCTTTGAACTCTTTTTCATTCTATTTTTTAATTATAAGTTATTAATCCAAAATTTCTATACCTGGCAGATTACTTCCCCCTAAATATTCCAACAAAGCACCACCACCAGTGGACATATGAGAAATCTCAGATTCTAGAACTTCTGCTTTTCTTATCGCCGCTATAGTCTCGCCACCTCCTACAACCGAAGTAGCCCCTCTCCATGTTGCTAGGGCAACAGCTCTAGCCACGTGAATTGTCCCCGAGGAATACTGTTCAAATTCAAAAACTCCCATTGGACCATTCCAGAATATATACCCTGGTCCTTTCACAATTGAGTTAAACAACTCAATTGTCTTGGGTCCAATATCTAGAGCCATATAATCATCTGGGATTTCTATATCTGATATTAAGCACTGACTTTTCCGATCAAAAGATCTTGAGATTACATGGTCGATTGGAAGAATTATTTTTTCTTTATATCTTGAATAAACATCTCTAACCCAATCTAGCATTTCTTCTTCATAAATTGAATTGCCAATATTAATACCATTTGCTTTCAAGAAAGTATAAGCAGCTCCTCCTCCAACTATAATTTTGTCAGCACTCTCTAAAAGATTACCGAGTGCTGATATTTTGTCTTTTATTTTGGAGCCACCAATTATTACCAAGAAAGGGTGCTCAGGCTTCTCCATCATTTTAGAAACAAAACTAAGCTCCTTATCAACTAGAAAACCACTTATTTTATCAACAAAACTTTTAGCCATTCCATAAGTAGAAGAATGTGCTCTATGCGATGTTCCAAAAGCTTCATTCACATATATTTCAGCTAAGTCTGACAACGAGGAAGAGAAAGATTCATCATTTAGAGTTTCTTCCTTATGGAATCGAAGATTCTCAAGCATTACAACCGAACCATTAGGTAGATCGTCCAACTTGCTCGCCAAATTGTTTCCAATAAAATCTTTAACAAACATAACCTCTTTATCAATCAGGTCTGACAATCTTCTAGATACAATTTCTAATGATAATTCTTTTACAACTTTTCCGTTTGGCCTACCAAGATGGGACCCCAAAATGACTTTAGCTCCAGCATCAATTAGAAAATCAATAGTGGGCAAAGCTCTTCGAATCCTATAATCTTCCCTAATAGATTCAGTTTCAATATCGATTGGCACATTAAAATCAACTCTTACAAATACTTTCTTGCCTTTATAAAAAGACTTCGGAAAATCCGAAATAACCTTCTTTTTATTCAAGTGAGCTCCCAATCTTAATTGCCAAATCAAGGACTCTTGATGAATAGCCATATTCATTATCGTACCAAGCAATAACTTTTATAAAGTTGTCACCTATAACACTTGTTCCAAATGGATCAAAAACTGCAGAATGCTTATTCTTTAACATGTCAATAGAAACTGCGGCTTCTGGTGCTATATCGAGATAGTCGACAAGAGATGTCTTAGAAGCATCTTCGAAAGCTAAATTAATTGCTTCAATAGATGCTGAGTCTTTTATTTGGGCAACAAAGTCAACCATGGAAACATTCGGAGTTGGCACTCTTACAGAAATAGCGGACAACTTCCCCTTTAGGTCTGGAAAGATTTGTTCTATCGCCTTGGTTGCTCCAGTACTTGTAGGAATCATTGACAATCCTGCCGCTCTAGTTCTTCTAAGATCAGAATGAGGGGAATCTATAATTCTTTGATCATTTGTATAAGAGTGAATTGTAGTCATGTGGCCACTCTCTAATCCAAAATTATCTCTTAGAACTTTAACAATCATTGCTAAGCAGTTAGTTGTACATGAAGCATTTGAGATCACATCATGCTCTTTATGATTATACAAATCATCATTTGCCCCCATTACGGTAGTGAAGTCGATATCTCCCTTTCCAGGTGCAGATATAATAACTTTCTTAACATTCCCACCCAAATGCTGAGACGCCTGTTCCCTAGATGTAAATATTCCAGTGGATTCGACTACAATCTGGCAACCCTCTTCTGACCATCCAATATCAGAAGGAGCTCTTTCAGAGAAAATTTTAATTCTCTTGCCATCAATTGTGATTCCATCAGAATCATGAGACACTTCGTTTTCCAAAATACCAAAAACTGAATCATATTTTAACAAGTGGGCACAGGTCTTTAAGTCTGCTATGTCGTTTATTGCAACAACATCAATCTTGTCAGATAGCAAGGAAATCCTTAAAAGATTCCTTCCTATCCTACCAAATCCGTTAATACCTATTTTAATTGACATAATTTTAACCTTTTCCTTCAGAGAGTTTTTTAATTTTACACTTTTCATAATAGATTTCAAACAATTGAATTTATAAAAATTGCATGATAATGTCACAATTATGGACAAATTAAGAATAGGTGTCGTTGGAGTGACTGGATACACTGGAATTGAACTCCTTAAGATACTAGATAATCATCCGATGGCTGACATTAAATTCGTTGGTGCCAACTCAAACTATGGCCCTTATCTCAGTGACGAAATACCTGGATTAAAATCAAATAAGAGAATCAGAATTAAAAGAAATTTAGACATATTAAAACTAAAAAACCTAGACCTAATTTTTTCATGCCTCCCAAGTGGCGGACTAATATCGATTTACAGCAAACTTAAAAAGCTTGAAGCAAAAATAATTGACCTTAGTGGTGATTTTAGACTTACTGATAAAACTCATCAAAAGTGGTACAAGTCCAAAAGAAAGACGGGTACGATAAAAGATTTTCAATATATTCTGCCTGAAATTAATAAAGATAAAATCAAGCAGGGTAAGAACATTTCTAATCCCGGCTGCTATGCCACCTCTATTCTTCTTGCATTACAGCCCTTAGGGTCGACTATGAGAAACTCTGATAGCATAATAGTAGACGCAAAATCAGGCATCTCTGGTGCTGGAAGAAGCGGGCAATCAGAACATAGTTTTACCGAGGCTTCAGAAAACTTATCTACATATAACGTTGGAAATCATAGACATGCTGCAGAGATAGAGCAATTGATATATATAGAGCATAGAAAGAAAATTAATATAATGATGGTTCCCCACCTAATCCCTATAAAAAGAGGGATTATGTCTAATGTATATATTAGAAAAAATACTTCATTTGATTATGAGAAGACTCTTGATATATTTAAGAAATATTATGCAGATTCTTGCTTTGTTAAGATTGTTAGAGATGGACTTCCAAAAATTAGTGATGTACAGAATACGAACTTCTGCATCTTAGGCATTAAGGTTTTACCTGACAAGAGAACATTACTTATATCTTCTGTTATCGACAATCTTACAAAAGGTGCCGCAGGACAAGCAGTGCAAAATATGAACTTATTGTTTGGGTTGAATGAAGAACTAGGTCTTTAGTTTATCTAGCTGTTCCCTTAGGTCCTCTATCTCTTTATGGATTTTCAATATGTCTTCCCCGCTCGGATCGGGAAGTTTATTATGATACAAATCGGGAACTGCAGATGAAAAGGATTTTCCGACTACTTTACCAGGAACGCCAACAACAGTTGAGTTGTTTGGAATGTCATCGATAACAACAGAGTTAGCTCCAATCTTAGTATTATCTCCAATGTTTAAAGGTCCCAGAATTTTACTTCCTGCACCTACAATTACATTATCTCCAATTGTAGGATGTCTCTTCCCAGGATTCGCACTTACTCCACCTAGAGTAACACCTTGATAAATTGTGACATTTACTCCTATTTCAGATGTCTCTCCAATCACAACACCCATCCCGTGGTCTATAAAAAAACCTTGACCTATTGTTGCGGCTGGATGAATCTCTATACCTGTTAAAGTTCTAACTAAATTGGAAATCATTCTTGCTATCAACTTAAGACCGATTCCCCAAAGGATATTGGCAATTCTATGCCAAAAAATGGCATGGAAACCTGGGTAATTTATCAAAATTTCCAAAAGATTTCTTGCAGCAGGATCTCTGTCGTTAACAGCAGCGATATCTAACTTAATGATTCTAAAAAAACTCATGGCTTAATTAACTATTCTCAAGAATCATTCCATCGTTCCCAAAAACCTTGAGATAGTCATAAGTAGTTGACCTCTCGACTGGTCTACGATTAATTTCAAAAGTTAGCCTTCTAAATTCATCTGGAGGAAAATACTGTCCAAACTTTCCACCGGCCGCTGTAGTAA
>CAJIYY010000003.1 GCA_905181755.1 Candidatus Dadabacteria bacterium UBA1144 | reverse complement strand
GCTGGAAAAAGGGTGATGAAGTCATAATTCATTGTGGAGTCGAGAGTGAGGAGCCTCATTCAAACATGACACAGACTAGTGGTGACTTTATAAGTTATGATCCTATGGTAAGCAAGCAAGCCCAAATATGGGGATATGAAACTCCAAATGGATGTTTCTCACAATTTACAAAAGTACAAGCTCAACAAATATTGAAAAAACCAAAACATCTAAACTGGGAAGAGGCAGCTTCATATGCACTATGTTATTTCACTGCCTATAGAATGCTTGTTACAAAAGCTAATATTCAACCTGGAGAAGTTGTCCTTGTATGGGGGGCTGCGGGAGGACTGGGTGTTTTTGCATTACAGATATGTAAAATGCTTGGTGCAAAGGCTATTGGTGTAGTCTCTTCTGAAGACAAATTTAAAATATGTGAAGATTTGGGTGCAGTTGGGGTTATAAACAGAAAAGATTTCCCTAATTTGGCATATAAAAAGAACGAGACAGAAGAAGAGACAGCTCTTAGATTTAAAGAAATGAAGAACTTTGGTAAGAAAATATGGGAAATTCTTGGTGAAAGAAAAAGTCCCAATGTAATCTTTGAGCATCCTGGAGAAACTACTTTTCCTGCTAGTGTCTTTGTCTGTGAAAAATTTGGTAGAATAGTAATATGTGCTGGCACATCTGGATATGATTGCTCATTTGATGTTAGATATCTTTGGATGTTACAAAAGCAGATACTTGGTTCTCATTTTGCAAATGCCCTAGAATGTATAAGGGCTAATGAGTTGGTCCATCAGGGCTTAATTAAGCCAGTTGTTTCCGAAGTATACAGTTATGAAGACATTCCTAAAGCTCATCAGCTAATGTATGAGAATAAGCATTCTGGCAAGATGGTTTGTTTGGTCCAGGGCTCTAAAGATCTCTAGATCTTAAGGTTATTCATCGTATAGGTAGGTTTTATTTTAGATTCTTTAAGTATTGATTTAGATGTTTTTCCCGTTAATACTAGTGCGCTTTCTATTCCAACAGAGTTCGACCCTGCTATGTCAGTGATAAGATTGTCACCGATAGTTAATATCTCAGACTTCTTAAGATTCAACTTATTTCTTGCCAAGTTAAATATTCGCTTAGAAGGCTTACCAAGATTAAACACAGAGGTTGGGAAGGTTTTAGTTATAGCAGCAACTAGGGCCCCTGTAGCAGGAAGATTTCCCAATTCAGAGGGGTAAGTGTCGTCTATACTTGTTGTTAATAGCTTTGCACCATTTTGTACGCAGAGGGAGGCATACATGAGGTCCTTGTAGTTGAAATTTATATTACCGGATACTAGAATGCTCTGTGAATCCTTAAATTTTAATACGTCTTCGATTATTTTAACTTTAGACCTCCTAATATAGTTTTTTAATTTCCTACTGCAGAAAGCCATAATTCTATTGTTGTCAAGTTCTTTTTTTTCTATCATATCTAAGAAATTAGTAATAGGAGTTATTACCTGTTCTTTTTCACACTCAATGCCGAGTTTTAATAGAATTTTTGAGTACTCATTTGGAGATAAAGAGGAATCATTTGTTAAAAATACATATTTTTTTTTCTTATAATTAAGATAATCTATGAATTGTTTTGAGAAGGGGATTAGTTTTTTGTCAAGATAAATAACTCCATCTAAGTCTATAATGAACCCCTTAAATTTAGAAAGATTATTTTTCATCCCCAGATTTCTTTTGCTAACTTCTCGTCTCTAACTCTTGATGATTCCTTTTTAATCAGTTGGATTTTCTTTTCCTCTGGATTATCAATAATTTGAATTTCTAAGAAATCTAAAATAATTAACGAGGCTTTCTTGATACCTTCAAAGATTTCTTTTTCCTCTCCAGAGGATTTAGATGTTTTGAAATCTAAAAACAATGCAATTGTAGCAAAGTCTTGTTTTACATCTGGAGAAACTTCGACATCCCAATCCTCGTAAGCATCCACGAGGTAAAGTTTTTTCCACTGTTCTAATACAAATTGATGATCTAATTCTGACATAGCCTAAATATTTAAATCTCCTGCAACGATAATATTGTCTTGACCTGAACTTTTAATTATACTAACTGCTTCTTCAAAAGATTCATACTCTTCTATCGTTGATGCTTTTACTAGCATCGGAAGATTTACTCCAGAAATTATTTCAACTAATCCTTTTTTAAAGAATGTAAGGCTTATATTCGAAGGTGTTCCCCCAAACATATCAGTAAATATTATAGTTTTCTGGTCTTCTGTTATGAAATTTGATATTCTGTTTGCATAAGTATCAAAATCTCTTGTATCTTTATTTATAGTAATAGTAAAGATATTTCTTATTATTTTTTCACCTAGAACAAACTCAAGTGAAGATTTTAATTCCTCGCAAAGAGTTCCATGAGTTATTATTAGAATGTTGAACATAAATTAATTTTAATAGATTAATTTTTTATTACAAAGTTAACTTTCTAAAATTGTTTTTTTAACAGCAATTTCTATAAGAGTAGAAAGGTTTCTTCCTGGGCTAACAG
Organism: Candidatus Dadabacteria bacterium UBA1144; assembly: GCA_905181755.1. Lineage (GTDB taxonomy): Bacteria > Desulfobacterota_D > UBA1144 > UBA1144 > UBA1144 > TMED58. The sequence goes on along the minus strand of CAJIYY010000003.1, from coordinate 3,701 downwards.
GTATCTGCATACGTGGGATGCTTACATCTAAAATTTTAATGTATGTTGCATCATAACCAAGCCTTTCATAGTCAAAGTCGTTCTTAAAGTCAATCAACTCTATGACTAAATCTATCTTACTACTGCTAATAGCAAAATCCTCTCCAAATATTTCTCTAACATTTATTATTCCAATTCCTCTTATCTCAATTAAGTTTCTAATTGTCTCCGGCGGTTTCCCGACTAAGATATTATCTTTTTTCTCAATGAGTACGACGTCATCAGCAACTAAAAAGGCTCCCTTATTTAAGAGCTCAACTGCGCACTCACTTTTACCTAAGCCACTTCTTCCAGTTATTAGTAGACCTTTATTCAACAAGTTAATCAGGACACCATGTTGGCTTAAGAATTTATCATTCATTGGATTTTATAAAGTCTAGTAATTTATTAGGGTCCTCTATTTTTATAACTTTTTTCCTTATTTCATTATCAGAAAATAGGCTAGATACTGATTTTAAGATTTCTAGATGATTATTTCCTGTTTCTTCAGGATGAAGAATAAAGATTAGAATTTTTGTTTTAAGACCATCAATTGACCCAAAGTCTGTACCCTCATTGCATATTCCAAGGCTTATATATGTTTTATCAATACCTGGAATCTTGGCATGAGGTATCGCAATATTATTATCAAGTGCTGTGCTACATAATTCTTCGCGCTTTAATATTAGCTCTTTAACTATAGGTTCTTTTAGGATAGCCCTTGCAGAGCAAATTTTATTAATTACTTCTTCTAGAAGCTGATTCTTTTCTAGAGGATCAAGATTAGTAAAGATTAAATCTACAGTTAAGACTGTGCTCAAGTTCATTGTTTTCGCCTCTTGTTAGATGAAGGTATTCTAAGTATGTTTCTATATTTTGCAATAGTCCTTCTCGCAATTAGGATTTTTTTGTTTACTAGATTGTTTCTGATTTCATCGTCCGTCAGAGGACTATTCTTGTTCTCTTTCTCTACCATTTCTCGAATAATGTCTCTTACAGCCGCAGAAGACTCATCTGAACTAGCACTTGCCTTGTTATTAAAGAGACTTTTCATGTTTATCATTCCTCTTGGGGTACTTATATATTTATTGCTTGTAATTCTGCTAATAGTTGATTCATGTACATCTAACTTAGTAGAAATATCAGAGAGCTTTAGAGGCTTGAGGTGTCTTTCACCCTTAATAAGGTAATCCTTTTGAACTTCTACTAAAGAATTAAAAACCTGCTTATACATTTCCTCTCTTTCCATAATAGTTTTTATAAGAAGAGATCCACTGTTGATTTTTTCCTTCAAGTAGTCTTTCACGTCTTTTTCTAATTTACCCTTATGGGACAACATTTTTTTGTAATAATGTGAAACTTTAATTTTCTTTATCTTTTTATTTGATTGAATAATTAATTTATTATTCTGAAGAAGAACGTATGCCTCAGGCTCAGGGCTCTTAGTGCTTTGCTTAGTCGAATAAAAAATATTTGCCGGTTCCATGTTCAACTCTGATAGATCTTCGAGACATTTTCGTATTTTGGAAGGATGAAGATTAAGGGACTTTGAAATAGTCTTGAAGTCTTTATTGGCAAGCTCATTAAGATGAAGGTCAATAATCTTTGAGAATTCCTTGAAGTCCTGGTTGTTTGATAACTCTAATTGTATTTTTATTGATTCTTTTATGTCTCTTGCAAGTATTCCTGGTGGGTCAAGAAGCCTTTGGGCCCTTAAGATTAATTCTTCAAAATCTATCTCAAGAATATTTAAATCTTCTTGTTTTTTGAGTATTAATATTATTTCTTTATTTGAATATGCCAAAAAGCCTTTTTCATCCAACAAGTAAGCGAGAGACGCAAGAATTCTCTTCTCCTTTTCTGTTATATTTAGATGATTAATTTGCTTAATTAAGTAGTGTGTAATGTTGTTCTCTTCGTATTGTATTAATGACTCGTTATTGAATTCTTCTGATTGATACGTAGTGTTCTTCTCAAAAGCTACTTCTTGATCAGGGATTTCCTCTAAGCAAGGATTGTCGCCTAACTCTTTTTCTAAGAGATCATTTATCTCATCAATATTTAGTTTTATTAATTTTATAAAAAGTTTTGACTCTAAACTTAGATAACTTTTTTGAGACTGTTGTATCTTTTGCTTAAAACTAATCTTTACCATGAAGAAACCATTAATAATTTAGAACTACTATATGAAATATTTTATCCTAAATAATCAATTAATGAGAATATTAGATTTTAAGTCTTGTTTTGTATTTTTAATATATTAGGGCAAGTTAGCTTCGTATGCAGTAACTTTTTCTTCATGAATGAGGGTCAAGGCAATATCATCTAGCCCCTCGAGTAAGCATTTTCTTCTATATGGATCAACGGTAAGTTCAGAAGAAAAGTTCTTGTTGTCTTTTAGCAGCATATTCTCTAAGTCAACCGAGAGCTGATAGTCTTCAAGTTCCAGTGTAGATTTGAATAAATAATTAAGATCTTTTTCACTTACTGTTATAGGAAGGATACAGTTTTTAAAGCAATTATTAAATAGAATATCAGCAAAGGAAGTTGAGATAATAACCTTAAATCCGTAGTCTCTTAAGGCCCAAGGTGCATGTTCTCTTGAGCTACCACAACCGAAGTTCTCTTGCGATAGGAGAATCTCAGAATCCTTAAATCTTTCATCGTTTAGAATGAATTTATCATTCAATGAGCCGTCATCATTAAATCGCCAGTCAAAAAAAAGAAATTCACCAAAGCCTGTTCTCTCGATTCTTTTTAGAAATTGCTTTGGGATTATTTGATCCGTATCTACATTCGATGAATCAAGTGGAGCTGGACGGCTTGTAACTGTTAAAAACTTTTCCATTTTAGTACTCACCTAAGTCTATATCATAAGTTCTAATATCGGTAAATCTTCCCGTTATTGCAGCAGCTGCTGCCATAGTGGGACTTACTAGGTGGGTTCTTCCGCCTTTACCCTGCCTACCTTCAAAGTTTCTGTTAGATGTGCTTGCGGCTCTTTCCCCTGGGGAAAGCTTGTCGGGGTTCATTGCAAGGCACATACTGCATCCAGAGTCTCTCCATTCAAATCCTGATTCTTTGAAAATTTTATCTATGCCAAGTTTTTCAGCTTGATACTTGACTACCTGCGAGCCTGGAACTACAATCGCTCTAATATTAGATGCTACTTTACTGCCTTCAATAACCTTACTTGCGGCTACCAAGTCTTCTATCCTTCCGTTTGTACAAGAACCAATAAAAACAGTATTTATCTTAATATCTTGGATTAATGTATCTGGTTCTAGCCCCATGTATTGCAATGCGTCTTCAACTGATTTTCGTTTAATAGGATCTTTAAAATCTTTCGGATTTGGCACTCTGTCGTTAATACCTGTTACCATTCCGGGACTAGTACCCCAGCTAACTTGAGGGGCAATTTTAGCAGCGTCCAAAACAAGAGTTTTATCAAAAGCAGATTCATTATCAGATGCTAGACTTCGCCATTCTTTCATTAGGGAGTCTAAATTATCAAGCGATTTAATTCTGGGCTTATCCTTTAGGTACTCCATAGTTGTTTCGTCCGGGCTTATCATTCCGGCTCTTGCACCAGCTTCTATAGACATATTACATATGGTCATTCTTTGTTCCATAGATAGGGCCCTAATTGCTTCTCCTGTGTATTCTATGACATAGCCTGTTGC
>CAJIYY010000002.1 GCA_905181755.1 Candidatus Dadabacteria bacterium UBA1144 | reverse complement strand
TTACAAGGTTGGTAATAGAAAAAGGGACAAAGAGCATAGCAACAAAAATTCCTGCAACTTCGTCTATAACAACACACAAAGGATCTTTTGAATTAAATATCTCTATTGAATAATGGGATGTAACAATTGACACTACAATAATAACAATTGTTATAAAGAGCAGCGTACTATCTGACGGATAATAAAGGTAATTGATAAAAAAATATAGAATGGCGCCTGCTAATGTACCAAAAGTACCAGGTAGCTTAGGCAAGAATCCTACATAAAAGAAAGTTGATATTAGTTTATTAATAAAAGTCATTAAGAATTAATAATAAAATAAAAAAAGAAAAATAACAGTTTAAATATTTTTACTTGCTTGTCTTTAGACAATATCAATTGTAAATTTAAAAAGTGATTACCAAATCAATCCAAGCAAAAAGAGCACTATTCTTAGTACTTATAACAACTCTATGGTTTCTTTATTTTACTGGTGGGAAATTTATGAATCCTTTCTATGTTGACTGGATTTTTCCAAGTGATACAGAAACTCATTGGTTAGGATGGCAATTCTTTAAGAATGAATCCTTATTGAATTTCCCAATTTTTAAGAATTCCAACTATGGAATGGAGTTAGGATCCTCGCTAGTACTTAATGACTCATTGCCTATAATGGCACTAATATTTAAACCATTTTCATCAATTATCCCATTTGAATTTCAATATTTTGGAATTTGGGCCTATATATGCTTTATTCTTCAAAGTTTTATAGCAATGAAAATCTTTGAAAATTTTATTGACGATTCTATCATTGTAATATTATGTGCCCTTCTTTTTGCAATGCTACCACCATTCCTATGGAGGCTACATGGTCACTTTGGTCTTCTGGGTCATTGGCTTTTAATATATGGATTTTTTATTTATTTAACATCAAAGAATCTGAATCTAAAGTCATGGATAATAATAGTAACAGTTTCTCTTTTAATTAATGCCTATATAAGCGCAATGCTAATTGGAATTTTTCTTGCAGATTTAATAAAATACAAAGTACTAAATTCCAATATTACAGTAAAAAGTCTTCTAGGGAATTTTTGGAAGTTTATAGTTTTTTTATTGATTTCATTATTTACTTTTGGCTATTTTATGATTGGAAAAGGTGCTGGTGGAAAAGGTTATGGAAAATTTAATGCTAATCTTAATAGTTTTTTTGATCCTGATCAAATATGGTCTGTTGCAATTGGCAACTTACCAACTCCAGAAGCAGGGTATGAAGGGTTCGGTTTTCCTGGGATTGGCATCTACTTAATAATTGGTCTATGTGTAGTAACTTTTATATTTAGAAAGAGTTACACCAAGCTTAATAATTTAAAACCATATTATCCTCTAATTATAGTTTCTCTAATTGCATACGTTTTTGCTTTATCAAACAATATAATCTTAGGTGAGAGTTTAGTTTACAACTATGAAATTCCAACTTTTCTGGTTTTTCTAACTAAAGTTTTTCGAAGCTCAGGAAGATTTATTTGGATATTATTTTACCTAATAGTAATTTCATCTTTTATTTTTATAATAAAGAGCTATTCAAAAAGAACTTTAAGAATACTATTCACATTTATCATTGTTGTTCAATTTTTGGATCTATCAGAGGCTAAAGAGTATTTTAATATAAAATTTAATAATCCTTCCGTCCTTAATGGAAGAAGCATGAAATGGGAATCTCCTATGAAAAATCCGATTTGGACTATGGTTCTTTCTGATTATAAAGAAATAAATTATGTGTTTACTAAAAATAGGCCCAAAGACTACTTTCCAATATCTCATTTTGCTGCAAAAAACAATATGCGAATAAACACTGGCTACTTCTCAAGAATTAGTAAGACAAGCGCTAAAAAGTTAAATAGAATATTAAAAAATATTATTTTGAATAAGACCATAGAAGATGACACTATTTACTTTATTTATGATCAAGAGCTATGGCTCTTTATAGAAAAAAACTATACTAGTCCTAAGTATATAGCGACTGAAATTGATAACTTTAAGATTCTTGCAGTACGTTCTAACTAAAACATATCTTTAAAAAATTTTAAATCTGATTATAATCAAATGATAAAAATGAAAGAGTTAGAGTTCGACTATTTATATAAGAAATATGCCCATCTCCTTCCATCTAAAGATAGAGACATCTATCTTTTAAGAGAAGCTATGTTCGGTTTTAGTGAAATGAGAGAGTACTTAGAAAATCTAGAGGGTAGCGTTTTGGAAGTTGGCTGCGGTCCAGGCCTATTACTAAACGAGCTTTCAGATATATTTCCTAAGAATTCCTACTTAGGAGTTGATCCATTTATATCAAGTTATGAAAAATTTAGTAAAATACTAGATTCTATAAATAAAGTTAAATTTAAAAAGTCTAAAATAGAAGATTTTGATACAGATGAAAAATTTGATCTAGTTTTCTCAATAAATGTTTGCGAACATGTAGAAAACTGGGAATCATACATAGAAAAAACTCAATCCTTACTCACACCCAACGGTATATCTATTATCTTG
>CAJIYY010000001.1 GCA_905181755.1 Candidatus Dadabacteria bacterium UBA1144 | reverse complement strand
AAATTATCAATAAGAGTGAAATAGGTCTTGGTGGAGTAAAAGAAGTTATAGCTTCCATAAGTGGTAAAGACATTTATTCCTTTATGAAATTTGAGAGTGGTGTCCACAGAGTACAAAGAGTTCCAGCCACTGAAACAAGTGGAAGAGTCCATACCTCTACTGCAACCGTTGTAGTTTTGCCAGAGGCTGATGATGTTGAGATAGAAATCCATGAGAAGGATTTAAGAGTAGACACATATAGAGCTTCAGGTGCCGGCGGTCAACATGTTAACAAAACAGATTCTGCTGTTAGGCTTACGCATATTCCTTCTGGAATTGTAGTCCAAAACCAAGACGGAAAATCTCAACATCAAAACAGACAAAGAGCAATGAGAGTATTGAATGCTAAACTGTTTGAAGCACAGCAAGACAAAAAACAGCAAGATATGTCAAAAACCCGTAAATTACTTGTAGGCGGAGGAGATAGAAGTGAGAAGATAAGAACCTATAATTTTGCTCAAAGCAGGGTCAGCGACCATAGGATCAACTTAACCCTTCACAAGTTAGACTATATTCTTGATGGTGACTTAGATGAGCTTAACAATGAGCTATATAAGAACTATATTAAAGAAGAAAGCGGGGTTAGTTAAATATTGACCACTATAACTCCATTATTATACTTCTCTTCTTTTATTTCTTCACTTTACTATATTTATTCAGGATCATTAAGGTCCTCTAAGATAAGCCATTGGCTTTTTATTTCAGCAATAATGTCACAATTAATCCTTTTATTGACTGGTATCGTTGATTTTACAATAAAAAATATCGAAATATCTCTTTTTGTTACCTCTGCAATATTATCAATATTTGCTTATATCTTTATAAGAAAAAATATAAAAAACCTATATTGCTTCTTTGTATCTCCCGTTGGATTCATACTGACGGTACCGTTGATAATGATTAATAGTCAAGAGACTGGAGTATCGTATAGCAACAAGATACTTATTACTCACGTCTTACTAAACATACTTTCTCATACCACCTTGCTAATATCATCAATATTTTCTCTGATGTTCATATATCAACACAAGAACTTTAAAGACAAGAAAGTTAAAAAAATATCTAGGCTACCTAGTTTGTCATTAATAGAAAAAATAAATTTCAATTTAATAATTACCTCATTTCCAATTATGACCATTGGTCTAACGTTAGGATTCTTACTTTCAAAAAATCAAATTGGAAGCTATTGGTTTGGCACTGTCTCTGCAATCTCAATATTCTCTTGGCTTATATACTTCTCACTTATACAACTAAAAATAACCTTTAATCTTAGTGGCTTTAAATTGTCGCTTATTTCATTGTTTGGGTTTGGGTCAATAATTGGGGGATATATAGTTATGTATTTTCTAAGCTTACCTTCTCATACTTTCTTGCAATAGAAACTTCAAAATAATACATGGGAGGCCGAATCGCCCCCCATGTATTTAGTTTATAGCATATTATGTCCGCCATTAATGCTCATGTTGGTACCAGTAACCCATGATGCAGCAGGTGAACAAAGATATAAAACAGCTAAAGCTATTTCATCTGCATAGCCAAATCTACCTAAAGGAATTTCTTCTTTAATTCCAGCTAAAAGATCTGGTGGAACAGTATGTAACATATCAGTTTCAACAAAACCAGGTGAAACAGTATTTACTCTAATGTTATCCTTTGCTAACTCTCTAGCAAGACTTCTTGTAAAACCATACATACCACTTTTTGTGGCTGCATAATTAGATTGTCCGATATTGCCAGTTTCACCAATAATAGAAGAAATTGAAACAATTACGCCATTACCTGCGTCTCTCATGTGAGGAACAACAGCTTTAGACATATTAAACAAAGCTCCTAAGTTGGTATCGATGACTTCTTTCCATTCTTCTTGTGACATACGACTAAAAGTAATGTCCCTATTGATCCCCGCATTGTTAACCAAGAAATCAACCTGGCCATAAGCCTTTATAGCTTCTTCACCTAAAGCCTGACAAGCTTCAAAGTCTTTAACGTCTGCCTGAACAATAATGGCCTCAGAACCAAGTTCAACAACTTCTTCTGCAGTAATCTCAGCAGCTTGTTTATTGCTAACATAGTTTAGTACCAATTTCGCTCCGGCTTCAGCAAAAGCTAAAGCACATTGTTTACCAATGCCTCTTGAACTACCAGTTACAATTGCAACTTTATCTTTTACATTATATAAATCTTCAATCATTTAAAACCCCCTCATTGAATATTTCATTAATTCTATACAAAAAAGAAATATTTATCTACAATTTTCCTCGGCTATGACTAATTATTGGTTTAATATTACTAAATCATGAATGATTTCATAAAATCTCACGGTCTAGGGAATGACTACATAGTACTGGATTCAAAAAGAATTAATTTTAAATTAACCAAAAAAAATATAACTAAGATATGCCATAGAAACTATGGCGTTGGGTCTGATGGGATACTTTTACTTGTTGAATCTAAAAAAGCCAACTTTGGACTAAGAATTTTCAATCCTGATGGATCGGAAGCAGAAAAGAGCGGGAATGGTCTCAGAATATTTTCCAAATTTCTTTATGACTACAAGTATACAAAGAATAAAAAATTTACTATTGAGACTAAAGGTGGACTGGTTGAGAGTGAGGTCATATTGAAGGACAATAAAGCTGGTGTTGTTAAAGTTGCTATGGGAAAGGCCACATTTGATTCATCTAAGATTCCAGCAAAAACAAAGAAGAAGTATCTAATAGAAGAGCAGATAAAAGTTAAGGATCAGACTTTTATTTTTACATCCGTAAGCGTTGGAAATCCTCATTGTGTAATTTTTCTAAATAAAATATCAAATAATTATCCAATTAAATACGGCGAGGCAATAGAAAAGCACGGTCTTTTTCCTAAGAAAACTAATGTTCAATTTGCCAAAGTACTTTCAAAGAACAAGGTTAGAATTGAGATATGGGAAAGAGGGGCCGGGTATACCTTGGCTTCTGGAAGCAGCTCCTGTGCAGTTGTATCAGCTGGATTCAAATTAGGACTATTGGGGAATAAGGTCAAAGTATTAATGCCTGGCGGTAGTCTCTCAATAGAAATAGATAAAGATTACAATATAACTATGAAGGGTCCGGTGGAACAGATATGTTCTGGAAAATTAATTTTTTAGAATATGATTAAAGCTATAAAAGCAAAATATATTATAACTTCTAGCGGTGAGCCCTTGAGGAATTCTTCTGTCATAGTCAATGGTAGCTTTATTCAGGATATTATTCCTAATTCAAAACTTGAAAAGAGAAAATACAAGATTATTGATTTGAAAAATTCTATTTTAATGCCCGGTTTTATTAATGCTCATATCCACCTAGAGCTTTATTGGGTGAACAAATTTCTAGAACCGTTCAACTCATTCCCATCATGGTTAAATCAAATAATAAAACTTAAGGGAGATTCTGATCCATCAAAAATAAAAAAATCAGTTCAAAAGTCTTTAAACGAGTCCATTGAATCTGGTGTTACAACAATAGGGGAAATTGCTTCTTATGATGGTCTAGACTATGAGCCCATCATAAAGAGTGGAATTAGAGCAGTCTATTTCTATGAAATAACAAATTCAACATTCTCTAGAATTAAGGGGGAATTCTTAACTAGAATATTAAGTAAAGAAGCTAACTCTTTATTTGATCTACGAATATTTCCACACTCTATCTACTCACTTGACACCAAACTGTTCAAGAGAATATTAGCCTTTGCTAAAAAAAAGAAAATCAAAGTTGGGACACATCTTTCTGAAAGTATAGACGAAGTAAGATATGCTAAGAAGCTCAAAAATAATCTTGAAGAGGAAGTTTTATGTAATATGGCTAGGAAGCCGGAGGAGATGAAAGATCCAAGCAGTCCCTTAGAGTACCTTCATAAAATAAATTCACATGGTCACGACATCACCCTGGTTCACATGAACAATCTAAGCAAAGAAGACCTTGTCTTACTAAATAAGCACCAATACCCAGTAATACTATGTCCTAGAAGTAATTTATATTTAACTCAGAAGTTACCAAACCTTAAATTTTTCATTGATTATAAAAAAACTGGCCTAGGTACTGACGGTCTTTCAAGCAACCTCTCTATAGATTTTCTAGAAGAAATAAACTTTCTATATCTTAGTATTAAAAATATTGTTAAAGGACCAGCTGAGAAGAAAGTTTTAGATATTGCAACGATAGGTGGGGCCAGAGCTCTGGGGATTGATAATTCGGTAGGATCTATAAAGAAGAACAAGAAGGCTGACCTTATTGCTTTTGATTTAATCAATGAAAATCCATACCTATCAGTTGTTCACTCAAAGAAGAAGCACTTAAAAATGTCCATGATTGACGGGAAGATAATTAAGTTAAGATAAGGTCTAGTTCAATCTTCTCACTTATAAGTTTCTTCTTATATGCAGATTCATACAAGTACTCTAAGCCATGAACTCCTCTTGTTGAGAAATCAATAGTATCCTCATTGACATACATAAGAACAAATTCTCTCGCTACATCTCTGGAGACACCTCTTCCAAACTCCATTGCATAATCTAATGCTTCTTCAATGTTATCTAAAGAGTAAGAGATACTTTTCTTAATCATTCTAGAGATTTCTATCTGAACATCCGAGTCTAAAGACCTGCTGATAACATTTAATCCAAGAGGGATTGGATACTTACAATCTTGTCCCCACATCTTTGGCAAATCCAAAAGCAAATTAAGCCCTAGTTCCTTGTAGGTAATTTGTCCTTCGTGAATTATTAAACCAGCATCTACTTCTGAATCAAGAATTGCAGGAACAACTTTATCAAAGTCATATTCAACAAAGACTGCCTCTTTACAGTAGAGTTGGAGCAAAAGAAAGGCTGAAGTTAATTTGCCTGGAACCGCTATTCTAAGTCCCTTCTCTGAATCAAACTTATCTTTTGAGACTAAGATGGGTCCATATCCATCTCCCATACTTGCACCACAATCCATAACCCTATATTGCTTGTGCATCTTAGTGTACGCATGAGCCGAGACAGCAGTAGTATCAATACTATTCTCCAAAGCTAACAAATTTAGCGACTGAATGTCTTTGATAATGTGTTCGAATGTAAATCGTTCGGATGTGACTATACCCTTAGATATTCCATAAAACATGAAAGCATCATCTGCATCTGGACTATGGCCTAAGGTAATAATTTGTTTCATATTTAAAGATTATTATTAAAACTTCTTTTTTTCCATTTTGCAAATTTTTCTGATAGTTTCCTAAACAACTCAATACCTTCAATATGCTTTTTGGATAATTTATAAACAATTCTTTCCTTCAAATAAGTTTCAGCTAAATTTCTTTCTATTCTAAAATTAGAATTGGTTAAAAAATCTTTAATAATATCATCTACACTGTCAGCCCCCTCAGAGTAAGATTCGTCTAATAGATCAATCACCTTAGAGTTTGGCTTTTCAACATAGTAGTTAAAAGTTGCAAAAGTAAAGGGCAACAAGGTCTCCTTATACCAAATCTCTGAAAGGTCATAGATCTTCAATCCAGATGGTCTTTGAGAAGTTAATTCTAGAGCAAGGTCACCTATTATAACTTGTCCTGTATTCTGCGGATAAGAGCTAGTTGAATCAGGAGTTAGAGAAGAATATTGAATTTCTTTATTTATGAAATTTTCTTGAATAACTTTATAAAGTATATTTGCACTCTTAGACCGTGAATCAAGGAATACTCTTTCAAGGTTCATGATATCACAATTTGCGACCAGAATAACACTGTCAACTTTTCCAACTGAACTAATGCAATAATTATCTAATGATACAGTCTGAGAATCAGAGAGATGATCAACAATAGAAAGCAATGAAAGAAAAGTTTCACCACTAATAAGTGAATCTAATAGTGCAGAGGGGAACATATATTTAGTCTGATAGTTAGAATAGTCGCCCTTATCAAATAAATATGTGAGAGGTTTTGAATTCAAGAAAGGAACAGAGCCTAATTTTTTCATCATATCTTTATATAAATTAAAATTTAAAATCTACAAATGACCACTTCTTAGGAACAAATATAGACTTATGAACCTCTAAGGCGAAATCATCTGACATACCAGCAATAAAATCACAGCAATCGTTACTATGATCTCCACTGTTAAACTTGTAAAGGTCTCTTAGAGCTTTTTTGTTTATCAAAAAAAAGGAATATAAGTCTATCAAGATTTGCTTTGCTTTTTCAAAATTAACCTTTATAGAATCATTATAATAGACTTTCTCGAAAAGAAAGTCTCTCATCTCAACCAAGTGTATTTCTAATTCTTTTGAAATTTGTACAGATCTATAATTTCTATCAACAGTGCTAGTAATAGTGTCCGAGACAACTTTTGAAATTCTTTCTGAATGCTTATCCCCAAAGAACCTTAACAATTTTAAGGGAATATCTTTCTTCTTTATCAAAGAAGACCTTAGGGCGTCGTCAAGGTCATGTGTAAAATAGGCAAATATATCTGAAAGCCTAACGACTTGACCCTCTAGTGTTTGTATTTTTATTTTTTTGTTAATAATAGGCCCTTTACCTTTGGAATGCTTTGATATCCCATCTTTTACCTCAAAAGTAAGATTCAGACCCTTCCCATTCTTTTCTAACAATTCTACAACTCTTAAGCTTTGCATATAATGCCTGAACCCTTCCTTGTGAACCTTATCAAGCGCCTGTTCCCCTGCATGTCCAAAGGGCGTATGCCCTAAATCATGCCCAAGAGCTATAGCTTCTGATAAATCCTCATTCAAGCTTAGGGATCTAGCTATAGTTCGAGAAATTTGTGAGACTTCTAGGACATGGGTGAGCCTTGTTCGAAAATGATCTCCATAAGGTGCCAAGAAAACTTGAGTCTTGTCCTTTAGTCTTCGAAATGACTTAGAATGAATTATCCTGTCTCTATCTCTTTGGTAATCCGTTCTAAGATTACATTTCTTTTCTTTTCTAATTCGTCCTATAGATTCAGAGCTAAAGGATGCGTAAGGAGATAAAAAACTTTTTTCATTTAACTCTAATTTCTTTCTTGAATTTATCATCGCCTAACCAATATTCCTTTATCCGATAAATATGTCTTTACTTCTTCTATCTTGTACTCACCAAAATGAAAGATTGAAGCACATAATGCAGCATCCGCTTTACCCAAAGTAAAAGCCTCAGCTATGTGTTCCAAACTCCCTGCTCCCCCAGAAGCTACAACTGGAATATTTAAATTCTCAGACAATAAAGAAAGTATTTCCAAATCATAACCGCTCTTGGTACCATCCCTATCCATCGAAGTAAGCAAAATTTCTCCAGCTCCACAATCTTGCATTTTTTTAACCCAAGTCAAGCATTCAATCCCTGTAGGTTTTCTACCTCCGTGAGTATAAACTTCCCACCCAGAGCCTTCCTTCTTGATATCAACAGCGACAACTATGCACTGAGAACCAAACTTCATTGCTGACTCCTTTACAAGTTTAGGATCATATATTGCAGCCGTATTAATAGAGACTTTATCTGCCCCTGCTCTAAGAAGATTCTTTATATCATCAAACTTTCTAATTCCGCCCCCTACTGTAAGTGGGACGAAAACCTTATCAGCGGCTCTTTCTACTGTATCAATAATAATATTTCTTTCTTCGTTGGATGCAGTTATATCTAAAAAAGTTATCTCATCTGCCCCCTCATTACTATATTTTTCAGCAATTTCAACAGGATCACCAGCATCTATTAGATTAACAAAATTAATCCCTTTAACGACTCTTCCATTGTTAATATCTAGGCAAGGAATAATTCTTTTAGCTAACATCCTGATACACCCTTAGGCACTCTTCTAAGTCAATAGTATTCTCATATAGAGACTTACCAAGTATAACTCCGAAGATACTTTTATTATTTAAATTTTTTATTTTTTCTAGATCGTTGGAATCCCTGATGCCACCGGAAACTATTATTGGTATATCAGAGGTAATTAAGTAGGACTCGATCAGGCTCTCATTGAAACCTTCCAGCGTTCCGTCTCTATCAACAGAAGTCAAAACAATCATTGAGACATCGAGTTTTTTAAAACTGGACAAAGCATCCTCAAAAGTCATGTTAATTTTTGTATTCCATCCTCGAATTGCAATCTTGCCATCCTTAATATCAAGCCCAACAGCTATTTTGTCTCCAAACATAGAACATGCTTCCTTTAGAAAAGACTCTTCTGTGAAAACTGAGGTTCCGAGAATAACTCTATTTACACCTATCGATAAATACTTTTCGATTGTCTCAATATCCCGAATCCCGCCACCGACTTGAAAATTACATCGATCATCTTTGACTATCTCCTTGATCACATCAAAGTTTTTAGCACTTCCTTCAAGGGCTCCGTCAAGATCCACTAAGTGAATAAGGGCTGCACCTTTTTCTATCCATTTCTTAGCAACTTCAAGGGGATTGTCTGAATATATAGTTTCTTTATCGTAATCGCCCTTATAAAGTCTCACGCACTTTTTATCTTTTATGTCTATCGCTGGAATTAAAATCATCATATTACATTTTACAAAAATTAATTAATAAATTAAATTTATTTGTATGAAGTACTGGCTTGTTAAATCAGAACCATACAAATACTCTTGGGACGACATGATTAATGATAATACAACATATTGGGATGGTGTCAGAAATTATCAGGCTAGAAATAATCTTAAAGCTATGAAAAGAGATGATCTAGTCCTTTTTTATCACAGCAATGTAGGGAAAGAGATTGTTGGAATTACATCCGTTTCTAAAGAATTCTATCAGGACCCTACTACAGATGATACCAAGTGGGTTGCGGTTGACCTAACGTTTAAGGAAACTATGAACAGAAACGTCACTCTTGAAGAAATTAAG